>NZ_JAMXSA010000049.1:0-21153 GCF_024124465.1 Microbacterium sp. CnD16-F | reverse complement strand
CGAGCGCGAACCCGGTGCCGCCCGCGGCCCCCGCTCCCGGCAGGAGCGGGTCGGCGGTCGGCACGCGCCGGGCGATGCAGGCTGCGTACCGCTCGAGCACGCCGTCGACGACCTCGACGTCGGCGGCGGTCAGCCCTTTCTGCGGTCCGAACACGGCCGCGGCGCCTGCGGGCCCGGTCAGCGGGTTCGTCACGTCGCTGAGCACCGTCACGCCACCGGGTGGCGGAGTGCGCAGGTGCGAGAAGTCGATCGCCGACACGGCCGCGAGCCCGCGCGCCCCGGCGGGGACGTCGCGCCCGTCGGCGTCGACCATGCGCGCGCCGAGAGCGCGCAGCATCCCGCTCCCCCCGTCGGTCGAGGCGGACGAGCCGATGCCGAGGACGAGCCGCTCGACCCCCGCGTCGAGGGCGGCGGCGATCGCCTGCCCGAACCCGGTCGTGTCCGCGTCCCACGGCAGGCGGTCCTCGCCGAGGAGTTCGATGCCGCTCGTCGAGGCGAGCTCGACGACACCCGTGCCGTCCGGCAGCAGCAGCCATGCCGCGTCGACGAGCGTGCCGCGCGGGCCGCGCACGCGCACCGGGCGGCGCTGGGCTCCGGGCACGGCGGCGGCGAAGGCGTCGAGGGTCCCCTCGCCCCCGTCGGCCATGGGGCGCAGCACGATCTCGGCCGCGGGATCGACCTCGCGCCACCCGTCCGCGAGGGCGGCGGCTGCCGCGGCGGCGGGCAGCGAGCCCT
Source organism: Microbacterium sp. CnD16-F (assembly GCF_024124465.1). Taxonomy (NCBI): domain Bacteria; kingdom Bacillati; phylum Actinomycetota; class Actinomycetes; order Micrococcales; family Microbacteriaceae; genus Microbacterium; species Microbacterium sp. CnD16-F. The sequence continues at coordinate 20,418 of NZ_JAMXSA010000049.1, read as the reverse complement.
TGAGACTGTCGAGGGCGACGACGACGCTCATGCGCGCGGCGGGGTGCTCTCGCGCAGCAGCACGTCGAGTCGCAGGTCGTCGGGGTGCGGCTCCCACTCGGCGTCGGTCGCGGCGCGGAACGCCTGGTAGCCGACCTCTTCGAGGGGCACGTGCACCGTGGTGAGGGCGGGGGTCACGTCGCGTCCCGTCGGGATGTCGTCGAACCCTGCGAGGGCGATGTCGGCGCCCGCCGTGCGTCCCGCCGCGCGGATCGCCGTGAGGGCGCCGATCGCCACGACGTCGCTGATGCCGAACACGACCGTGCCGGTCTCGACGCCGTCCGCGAGCGCCCGGGTCATCGCCTCGTCACCCGCTTCGCGCGTGAAGCCGCCGCGGTAGACGCGGGGTTCCTCGCCCCCGGCCGACGTGAAGCCGGCGCGGAAGCCGTCGAGGCGCGAATCGCTCGTGGCCGTGCCCTCCTCGGCCGCCAGGACGACGGCCCGGCGGTAGCCGCGCTCGACGAGCGCCCGCCCGAGGGCCTCGGCGCCCGCGCGGTTGTCGAGGATGAGCGAACGCACGCCGCCGGCCCCCGGACCGAGGGCGACGACCTGGCCGCCCATCGCGCCGAGCAGGTCCAGTTCGCGGGTGAGCTCGGGCGCCAGGCCCGCCGAGGTCCGGGACGCGGCGAGGATGAGCCCGCGGGGCCGCTGCCCGCGGAGCGCCCGCACGAGCCGCACCTCGCGCTCGGGGTCGCGCTCGGTGATCGCGACCGTCACCACGAGCCCGGCCTCGTCGGCACCGCGCGCGACGCCCGAGGCGATGAGCCCGAAGTAGGGGTCGGCGATGTCGGCGACGACCAGCGCGAGGATCGCCGACGTCCCCCGCGCGGTCGCCTGCGCGGAGAGGTTCGCGGTGTAGCCCAGCCGCGCCGCGGCGGCCTCGACGCGCTCGCGATAGGAGTCCGCGACCTTGCGCGTCGAGCCGTTGAGGGCGCGCGACGCCGTCGCGAGCGAGACGCCCGCCTCGCGCGCAACGTCGTCGAGGGTCACCGCGCCCGAGGGCCCGGGTCGACGCGGGGTGCGGTCGGTCATGGTGCGAAGTCTACGGGCGGCCGTCGGCGTGCTCGGAGCGGCCCGTCATCGACGGCTGAGGGACGGTGAGACGGATGCCGGGACTATCGTGGACGCGATGATCACGCCCGGCCCCGCGCCCGATCCGCACGGCGAACTCCCGATGGACGGCGACATCGCCGGTGCCGCGCGGCCGGTTCACCTCGCGTGGTCGTCGATCCTGCTCGTGCTCGTCGGCGGGACCGTCGGCACGGCGGCCCGCGAGGGACTGTCGCTCGCGATGCCCTCGGTCGGCGGCATCCCCGTCGCGATCCTCGTGATCAACATCGTCGGCGCACTCTTCCTCGGCGCACTCCTCGAGGCCCTCGCGCGACGCGGGCCCGACGTCGGTCGCCGCCGCGCGCTGCGCCTGCTCCTCGGCACGGGATTCGCGGGCGGATTCACGACGTACAGTGCGCTCGCCGTCGACAGCGGCCTGCTGCTGACCGGTGGCGACCCGACTGCCGGCATCCTGTACGCGCTCGGCACCGTCGTCGTCGGTGCGCTCGCGACCGTGGCCGGCATCGCGCTCGGCGCGGCCCGGCACCGCAGGGCCGTGACCCGATGACGCCACTCCTGTTCCTCGCCCTCTCGCTCGCGGGGGGCGTCGGCGCCGCGCTGCGTCTCGTGATCGACGGCGCCGTGAAGGCGCGTGTGCGCACGGCGCTCCCGGTCGGCACGCTCCTCATCAACGTGGCGGGCTCGTTCGTGCTCGGCGTGGTGACCGAGCTCGCCCTCGGCGGTGTCCTCGACGATGCCTGGCGACTCGTGATCGGCACCGGCCTGTGCGGCGGGTTCACGACCTTCAGCACGGCGAGCTTCGAGACGGTGCGCCTCGTGCAGGAGCGCCGGTACGCGCTCGGCGCGATGAACGCGGTCGGGATGCTGGTGCTCGCCGTCGGAGCGGGGCTTCTCGGCATCGCGCTCGGCCGACTCCTCATCGGCTGACGACCGCGATTCTGGCTGAGGGCGGGCCGCGTCGCCGCCCGCCCCTAGGCTGAAAATCATGGCCGCGCAGACCCTGAACCGCGAGATCCTGCGCCTAGCCGTCCCCGCGCTGGGGGCGCTCGTGGCCGAGCCGATGTTCCTCATCGTGGATGCCGCCCTGATCGGCCACCTCGGTGTCGTGCCGCTCGCGGGACTCGGGATCGCGAGCGCCGTGCTGCAGACGATCGTCGGACTGATGATCTTCCTGGCCTACTCGACGACGCCCGCCGTCGCGAGACGCTTCGGCGCGGGCGACAGTCGCAGCGCCGTCAGCGTCGGAATCGACGGGCTGTGGCTCGCCCTCGGGCTCGGGGCGCTGCTCGCCCTCGCCGGCTCGCTCGCGACGCCGTGGCTCGTCGACCTCTTCGGTCCGACGCGCGACGTCGCCGAGCAGGCGGTGACCTACCTCGCCCTGTCGATGTGGGGCCTGCCCGCCATGCTCATCGTCTTCGCCGCGACGGGGCTGCTCCGCGGCATGCAGGACACGGTCACCCCGCTGTGGATCGCGGGACTCGGGTTCGGCGCCAACGCGCTCCTGAACTGGCTGTTCATCTACGGGTTCGGGTGGGGCATCGCGGGGTCGGCCGCCGGCACGGTCGCCGCGCAGTGGGGCATGGTCGCCGCGTACGCCGTGGTCATCGGACGCCTCGCGCGGCGGCACTCGGCATCCGTCCTCCCTCAGCGTGAGGGCGTGCGCGGGTCGGCGCGGTCGGGCGGGTGGCTGTTCCTGCGGACGGTGTCGCTGCGTGCGGCGCTGCTCGCGACCGTCGGCGTCGCGACGGGTCTCGGCACCGACGAGCTGGCCGGGTGGCAGGTCGCGTTCACGATCTTCTCGACGGCGGCCTTCGCCCTCGACGCGCTCGCGATCGCGGCGCAGGCGCTGATCGGCCGCGGGCTCGGTGCGAAGGACGAACCGTTCGTGCGCCGCGTGCTCGGCCGCACGGTCGCGTGGGGCGCCTGGTTCGGGGTCATCGTCGGCGCACTGATCGCGGGCCTGTCGGGGGTCATCGGTCTCGCGTTCACCGGCGATCCGGAGCTCGCCGCCCTCATCCAGCCGGCGCTCCTGGTCCTCGCCCTCGCGCAGCCGATCTGCGGCGTAGTCTTCGTGCTCGACGGCGTGCTCATGGGAGCCGGCGACGCGAAGTACCTCGCGATCGCCGGCGGCCTGAACCTCGTGCCGTACCTGCCGGTGCTGGTGATCCTGATCGCCGTGCACCCGGCCGGATCGGGCGGGCTCGCGTGGCTCGCGGTCTGCTTCTTCGGCGTCTACATGCTCGCGCGCCTCGTGACGCTGGGCTGGCGGGTGCGGCGGGCCGAATGGCTGACCGTCGCGGTGTGACGTCACCGCCGGCTTTCGCTCTGCCGTGGCCGGCGCTTCGGGCGGAGATCCGTCTTCCCGAGGACGAATGCGGGCCCGAGAGTCCGCTCGAACGCAGATCTCCGCGGCACGGCTGAGCCGGAGCTGAGGGGCGCCTCAGGCCATCAGCGGGATCGACCCGACGAGCACGCCGACGGCCAGCATCACGAGCGAGACGATGACGGCCCGCCAGAGCACCTTCTTGTGGTGATCGCCGAGGTTGACGCCGGCCAGCGAGACGAGCAGCAGGATCGCGGGCACGAGCGGGCTCTGCAGGTGCACGGGCTGACCGGTGATCGAGGCCCGCGCCATCTCGACCGGCTCGATCCCGTAGGTCGATGCGCTCTCGGCGAGGATCGGCAGGATGCCGAAGTAGAACGCGTCGTTCGACATGAAGAACGTGAACGGGATCGACAGGATGCCGGTGATCACGGCCATGAACGGGCCGAGCGACGACGGGATGACCTGGGTCACCCAGCTCGCCATGGCGTCGACCATTCCGGTGCCGTTGAGCACACCGACGAGGACGCCCGCGGCGAGGACCATCGAGACGACGCCGACGATGCTGGGGGCGTGGGCGACGATCTCGTCGGCCTGGTCCTTGAGGCGCGGGAAATTGACGATGAGGGCGACAGCCGCACCGACCATGAAGACGTAGGCCAGCGGATAGATGTCCAGCACGAGCAGGACCATGACGGCGAGGGTCAGCGCGAGGTTGAACCAGATGAGCTTCGGGCGCAGGCTCGCACGGTTCGGGTCGAGCATGGTGTCGGCCATCGCGGTGTCCGCGGTGTCGACGAGCTGTGCGGCGTCGACGGCCGTGCGGGCCCCACGGACCGTGACGATGTTGCCGGTGCGCAGGTGCGCGAGGGCGCCGGGCTTGTTCTCCGCACCGCGGAACAGGCGCGGTGCGCCGAGGCGGCCGTCGCCGGCCGTGTTCCCGAGGCGCGACGTGTCGACGGATCCGGCGAGGCGACGGCGCTCGGAGAGCCCCAGGAACCACGCGAACAGCAGCGAGATCACGAGACCGGTGGCGAGCGAGGGCAGCATGGGCACGAAGATGTCGGTCGGCTCCAGGCCGAGCGCCGAGGCGGCGCGCACCGTGGGACCGCCCCACGGGACGATGTTCAGCGTGCCGTTCATGAGGCCGGCGACACAGGTCAGGACGACGGGGCTCATACCGAGGCGCAGGTAGAGGGGGAGCATCGCCGAGGTCGTGATGATGAAGGTGGTCGAGCCGTCGCCGTCGAGCGACACCGCACCGGCGAGGATCGCCGTGCCGAGCACGACCTTCGCGGGGTCATCTCCCAGCAGTCGCGTGATGAGGCGGATCAGCGGATCGAACAGTCCGACGTTGATCATGATGCCGAAGTACATGATGGCGAACATCAGCAGCGCGGCGGTGGGCGCGAGGTCGCCGATCGCGTCGATGACCATGTCGCCCAGGCCCAGCCCGGCCCCGGCGAACAGGCCGAAGATCGTCGGCACCGTGATGAGTGCGACCATGGGGGTCAACCGCCGCGTCATGATGAGCGCCATGAAGGTCAGCACCATCACGAACCCGAGGATGACCAGGACGGTGTCGGGCGGCGTGAACGCCACGGGGTACTCGACTGCCTCGGTCTGCACGATGCTCATCGCGACTCCTTCGTCGTGAGTCGGCACGGGGATCCGGTGCCTGATCCCGCGACACTAGAGACCGCCCCGCCCGACGCGCGCGCTAAGGCTCATTCCCCGACGTTGTGCGCGTAACGTGTGTTTCGCTCATTGTGCGCAGAAAGGCGACGGGGTGCGGTTCGGGAGTCGGATGCTGGTCCTTCAGCTCGTGACGCAGGTCTGCGTCGTCGCGGCGTGCGCCGCCGTCTTCCTCTTCTTGGGCGTGCAGCAGTTGCGGGCCGAGGCGGAGGCGTCGGCGCTGAACATCGCGCGGAGCGTGGCGGCGGCGCCCGACGTCCGCGAGCTCGTCGCCGAGTACTCCGCCGATCCCGGGACGCCCGACGCCGACGCCCTCCGCGACGGCCCGCTGCAGTCCTACGCCGCCGGCGTCACCCGTCGCACCGACGTCCTCTTCGTCGTCGTCACCGACGACCAGGGGATCCGCCTGGCGCACCCCGACCCCGATCGGTTGGGCGAGGTGGTGAGCACGAGCTTCGACGACGCCCTCGCCGGCCGCGAGGTCGTCACGTGGGAGACGGGCACGCTCGGCGAATCCGCCCGCGCCAAGGTGCCCGTGTACGGTCCCGACGGAGGCCGGCCGGTCGGCGAGGTGAGCGTCGGCTTCGAGCGGGCGAGCGTGTTCCGCGACCTGCCGAGCCTCCTCACCGGGGTCGCCGCCGCGGTCCTCGCGGCACTGATCATCGGCGCGATCGCCGCGCTGCTCCTGCGCCGCCGGCTCGAGCGGGTCACCCTCGGCCTCCAGCCCGAGGAGCTGGCCGCACTCGTCCAGACCCAGACCGCCGTCCTCGAGAGCTCGGACGACGGCGTCGTCGCCGTCGACGCCGACGGCATCGTCCGCGTCTGGAGCGACGCCGCGACCCGGATGCTGGGGGCCGCCGCCGAGCCGGGCACACCCCTTCGCGACGCCCCGGTCGACGAGCGGGTGCGCGAGGCGCTCACGGGCGGCGCCGCGTCCGGCCTGTCCATCGGCGACCGGATCGTCTACGTCGACGTCCGCCCGGTGCGCCGCGGGCAGCGCGCGCTCGGGACGGCGGCCGTGCTGCGCGACCGCACCGATCTGCTCGCCCTGACCGAACGCCTCGACGGCGTCCGCACCCTCACCGATGCGCTCCGCGCCCAGCGTCACGAGTTCGCCAACCGCCTGCACGCGGCATCGGGGCTCCTCGACGCCGGCCGCACCGCCGAGGCGCGCGATTTCCTGCGGGACGTGTCGGCGCGCGGCGCGGTGGACGCACGGGTAGAGGGGCTGGATGCCGTCGCCGACCCCGTCCTGCAATCGTTCCTCGGCGCCATGGCCGAGACCGCCCGCGAACGCGGCGTCGAACTCCGCGTCGGCGCGGACACGCTGCTGCGCAGCACCCTCCGCGACGTGGAGGACACCCTCGCGATCATCGGCAACCTCGTGGCGAACGCGGTCACGGCCGCGCAGGCGGCGGGGGCCGCGGCATCCGCTCGTCAGCCCTGGGTCGAGGTGACTCTCCTCGACGAGCTGGACGGAGCCGACGGCGGCGAACTCGTCCTGACGGTGGCGGACTCGGGCGCCGGGCTGCACGACGCGGCGGCGGTGTTCGCGCCGCGGGCGCGGTCGGACACCGACACCTCCGTCCACGGCCACGGCATCGGACTGCCCCTCTCGCGCGAACTGGCGCGGCGGCGCGGCGGCGAGGTGTGGGTCATCGACGCGGGCGGTGCGGGCACGGGCGCCGTCTTCGGCGCTCGTCTGCCCGGGGTGATGGTCGTCGGGGCCGGGGCGCCCGAGAGTGAGGAGACGGACGATGAGTGACATCCGCGTGCTGATCATCGACGACGACTTCCGGGTCGCCGGGGTCCATCGGGACATCGTGACGGGGACCCCCGGGTTCACGGCGCTCGATCCGGTGCGGACCGCGGCGGAGGCGCTGCAGGCGGTGAGGACCGGGGCGCCGGATCTCCTCCTCGCCGACGTCTACCTCCCCGACGGGGACGGTGTCGAGGTCGTCCGCTCGTGCGGCGTCGACGCGTTCGTGCTGTCGGCCGCGACCGACGCGAGGACGGTGCGGCGGGCGTTCCGCGCCGGAGCGCTCGCCTACCTCGTCAAGCCCTTCGAGACCCGGACCCTCGTCGACCGGCTCGGCCGGTACGCGCGCTACCGCAACCTCCTCTCCGACACGGCTCCGCTCACGCAGGATCAGATCGACCGTGCCGCGACGGCGCTGCGAGGCGCACCCGAGCAGGCATCCGTGTCCCGCTCGGCCACCGAGCGGACGATCCTCACCGCCCTGGCCGACGGCGAAGCGTCGGCGAGCGAGGTGGCGGACCGGGGCGGCATCTCGCGCGCCACCGCTCAGCGCCACCTCACCGCCCTGGCGGGACGCGGGCTCGTGGAGATCAACCTGCGCTACGGCACGACCGGCCGCCCCGAACACCGCTTCCGCCTCGCGGCGGACCGCTGACGACCCACCCGGCGTCACCGCCGTCCCCTAGAGTGCGGGCATGGACCCGCGCGACGACGACTTCCTGAAGGACCTGCACCGCCTGGTGCAGCGGTTGAACCGGATGCCGGAGGCCGAGGACGCCCCGCTGACCCCGCTCGGCGAGCGGGTAGCCGACCACCTCGGCGCCGACCCGACCGCGCTCCCGATGGTGTCGGAGTCGGTTCCGCCGCACCGGCTCGTCGACCTCGACCTCGCGCTCGACGCCCTCGCCGGCGACGACGCGGAGGTGCTCGGCCTGCGCGGCGGGCAGCAGCTGCGCCACGAGGAGTTCGCCGGCCTGCTCGCGTCGCCCTACGCCCGCATCCAGCCGGGACCGGTCGAGTACGTGTCGGTCCCGACCGGGCCCGACACGAGCCGGCAGACCAAGTCGACGGCGCTCCGCCTCTTCCGTGTCGACGGGATGCCGGTGGCCGCCCTGCAGCGCGCGGCCGACCCGCAGACGGGTCGCGAGACTGCGACGCTCGACGTCGTGGCGGCGTCGCCCGAGGTCGCGTCGGGCCTGCTCGCGGAGGTGCGCCGACTGATGGCCGAGCTCAGTGTCGTCCGCGGCAACGTCGTGAGCTTCGCGCGCGGCGAGTTCGGGCACCACGGCATCGGCAAGATGACGTTCCTCGAGCGGCCGACCGTGACCGCCGATCAGGTGATCCTGCCCGACGGGCTGCTCGACCGCATCCGTGCGCACGTCGTCGACATCGGCGGCCGGGCGGGCGACCTGCGTGCGCGCGGGCAGCACCTCAAGCGCGGCGTGCTGCTGTACGGCCCTCCCGGCACGGGCAAGACCCTGACCATTCGCCACCTCATCCACGAGACGCCGGGCGCGACGGTCGTGCTGCTGCAGGGCGCGGCGCTCGGACTGATCGGCGAGGCGGCGGCGCTCGCCCGGGCGATGAGCCCCGCACTCGTCGTGCTCGAGGACGTCGACCTCGTCGCCGCCGACCGCGGCGACTTCGGTCTGCAGCCACTGCTGTTCGAGGTGCTCGACGCGCTCGACGGCCTCGACGGCGACGCCGATGTCGCATTCGTCCTCACCACGAACCGGGCCGAGATCCTCGAGCCGGCGCTGGCCGCGCGCCCCGGTCGCGTGGACCTCGCACTCGAGATCCCGCTGCCCGACCTGCCCGCACGGCAGCGGCTGTTCCAGGTCTACGGCGGCGACCTGGCGCTGTCGGCCGAGGCGCTCGCGACGGCAGCCGAGCGCGCCGAGGGGGTCACGGCATCCTTCGTCAAGGAGGTCATCCGCCGGGCGGTGCTGCGCGCCGTCAGCGACGACCGCGACGTGACCGACGACGACCTCGCCGTGGCGCTCGACGCGATGCTCGAGGACACCCGCGGCATCTCGCGCGTGCTGTTCGGCGGCGACGCGGCGGCCGATGCGCAGGCCACCGGCAGGCACGGGTCGGCGGAGTTCGGGATGTTCGGCTGATGCGCCGGCGGGGGTCGGTGCTCGCGGCGACCATCGTGGCCGTCGCCCTCGTCGGCTGCAGCGGCGGCGGCATCCTGGCAGGGGGCACGGCGCAAGGGGCGTGCGAGGCGCCGACGCTGACGGTGTCACCCGAGACGGCGGCGCCCGGCGAGACCGTCGCCGTGACCGGCGCGGGGTGGACCGTCTGCAACGACACTCCGAACGACCCCTCGGGGGAGGCGCCCTGGCGGGAGGTGACCGTCGAGCTGCGCCAGGACGGCGCATCCCGTGTGCTCGGCACCGCGCCGATCGAGGACGGCCGCCTCGACACGGAGGTCACCGTCCCCGCCGATGCACGACCCGGGTTCGCCCTGCTGGTCGTCGGCCGAACCGACGCCACCTACACCGTCGGCCTCACGATCGAGGACTGACCCGGCCGAGTATCAGGCGTAGCGCCGGCACCACTCGTACATGACGACCGCCGCGGCGGCCGAGGCGTTGATCGACCGGGTCGACCCGTACTGGGTGATCTCGACGACTCCGGATGCCGCGGCGAGCGCCTCGGGCGACAGCCCCGGCCCCTCCTGTCCGAACAGGAGGACGCACCGCTCGGGCAGGTCCGAGTGGTCGACCGGGACGGAGCCGTCGACGTTGTCGATCGCGAGGATCGGGAGCCCGGCGGCATCCGCCCAGGCGGCGAAGGCCGCGACGTCTTCGTGATGGCGGACGTGCTGGTACCGGTCGGTCACCATGGCCCCGCGACGGTTCCAGCGCCGCTTGCCGATGATGTGCACCTCGGCCGCCCCGAACGCGTTGGCGCTGCGCACGATCGAGCCGATGTTCATGTCGTGCTGCCAGTTCTCGATGGCGACGTGGAACGGATGCCGCTTCTCGTCGAGGTCCGCCACGATCGCCGCCATCGTCCAGTAGCGGTAGCGGTCGATCACGTTGCGGCGGTCGCCGTCCGCGAGCAGGTCGCGGTCGTACCGCGGGTCGTCGGGCCAGGCGTCCGGGCCGCCCGGCCACGGACCGACGCCGACGGGGAGCTGCGCTTCCGCGTCTGACGGATCGGTCTGCTCGGGCACCGGTCCAGGCTAGCCGCGCGCGGCGCCGTGCGCCCCGTGCACCCGTTCGTCGCCGAATCACCAGCCGCGTGCCGAATCACCGTCGGAATGCGCGCATTCGAATGGTGACTCGGCAGCCGAGTGGTGATTCGGCCCAGGGGGGCGACACCGCACGCGCGCCGTGCCACGCGCGCAGCAGCACGAGCACCGCATCGCACCCGGTGCGCTAGATTTTTCGGCATGCCGAAAAATGGAGCGCCTGCAGGCACACGCACGCGTGCGGCCTGGCTGCTCGGCCCAGCACTGGTCGCCGGGGTCGCCTACCTCGACCCGGGCAACGTCGCGAGCAACATGACCGCGGGCGCCCGCTACGGCTACCTGCTCGTCTGGGTCGTCGTGCTCGGCAACGTCATGGCGTGGCTCATCCAGTACCTGTCGGCGAAGCTCGGCATCGTCACCGGGCAGAGCCTGCCCGAGGTCCTCGGCAGGCGCATCCGCAGCAACACGGCGCGCCGCGCCTACTGGCTGCAGGCCGAACTCGTCGCGATGGCCACCGACGTCGCCGAGATCATCGGCGGTGCCGTCGCGCTGTGGCTGCTGTTCGGCGTCCCCCTGCTGTGGGGCGGGCTCATCACCGGCGCGGTCTCGATCGCGCTGCTGCTGATCCAGTCCCGTCGCGGGGCGCGCAGCTTCGAGTTCGTCATCATCGGGCTCATGGCGATCATCGCCCTCGGCTTCACCTACGGCGTCTTCATCGGACCGCCCGAGTCCGCCGGCGTCGCCCGGGGCCTCCTCCCCCGGTTCGACGGCACCGACTCGGTGCTGCTGGCGGCATCCATCCTCGGGGCGACGATCATGCCGCACGCGATCTACGCGCACAGCTCGCTCGCCCGCGACCGCTTCCGTCCCGCCGAGGACCGCAAGAGGACGGATGCCGCAGCCGCCGACGCCGCGATCGACACCCGCCGCATCCTCCGCGCCACCCGGTGGGACGTGACGATCGCGCTTGCGATCGCCGGCACCGTGAACCTCTGCATCCTGCTGCTGGCCGCGGCGAACCTCGCCGGGGTCCCCGGCACCGACAGCCTCGAGGGCGCCTACGCGGCGCTGCAGGACGGCATCGGGCCGGCCGTCGCGACGCTGTTCGCCGTCGGCCTGCTCGCGAGCGGACTGGCCAGCAGCGCGGTCGGCGCCTACGCCGGGGCGGAGATCATGCACGGGCTCCTGCGCGTCCGCATCCCGCTCCTCGCCCGCCGCCTCGTGACGCTCGTCCCCGCGCTCGCGATCCTCGCCCTCGGCGTCGACCCGACGTTCGCGCTGATCCTCAGCCAGGTGATCCTGAGCTTCGGCATCCCGTTCGCGCTCATCCCCCTCGTCGCGCTCACCGCGAAGCGCGACGTGCTCGGCGGCTACCGCAACCGAGTGTGGACGACGGCCGCGGGCATCCTGGCCTCGGTGTTCCTCGTGACGCTCAACGCCCTGCTGCTCTGGCTGACCCTCTTCGGCGGATAATCTGGGGTCCGTGCCCGCCTCCGTGTCCACGGTCGACGATTACCTCAAGACGATCTACCACCACACCGAGTGGCAGACCGATCCCGTCACCCCGTCGGTGCTCGCCGCCGAACTCGGACTCGCGCCGTCGTCGGTCACCGAGATGGTCAAGAAGCTCGCCGCGCAGGGCCTCGTGGCGCACCGCCCGTACGGACCGATCTCGCTGACGGATGCCGGGACCCGCCGCGCGACCGCAGTGATCCGCCGCCACCGCCTCATCGAGACGTGGCTCGTGCGCGAGTTCGGCTACGCATGGGACGAGGTGCACGACGAGGCCGAGGTGCTCGAGCACACGATCAGCGACCGCCTGCTGACGGGCATCGACGCGCGGCTCGGCCACCCGCGGTTCGACCCGCACGGCGACGCGATCCCGGGGCCCGACGGCAGTGTCGAGCGCGAGCCGTTCGTGCTGCTCGCCGAGGCGACGATCGGGCACACCGGCCGCGTGCTGCGCGTCTCGGACCGCGACCCCGCGCTCCTGCGCTCGCTCGAAGAGATCGGCATCGACGTCGGCCACACCCTGACGGCGACGGGGCGGGGCGCCGTGCAGATCGACGGTGGTCCGACGATCGAGTTGCCGCCGGCCGCCGCACAAGCGGTCTGGCTGACCGCCTGAGTCAGCGCGCGCTCTCGCCGGGGCACCGCACGTCTGCACGATCGCCGGTGCTGCTGTCGCACCGCGCGCGGGTCCGGTCCACTCCCGCCCCCGCGGTCGTGCATCCGTCACCGCACCCGGCCGCGAGAGCTCAGCGCAGGCGCAGTCGCCGGCCCTTCAGGTACGGCCATTCGGTGCGTGTCGCGTGCTCGGCGTAGTGCCACATGCGGGCGCCGACGTCGGGGTCGATCGCGATCCGCGGCGCGCGCTCGAGCACCGGCGCCCCGGTGTACGTCCGCGCGGGACCCCAGTACTGGCCGCCCTCGGCGTCGGGGTCGACGAGCGCGCGCACCGGCGCCCACGCCCCCCGCTCCTTCGACTGCGCGACGGCGGCCTGCAGGCCGCCGAGCAGGCGCTTGCGCCGCGACGGCGCACTGACGCCGGGGATCCGTCGCGTCCGCCCGCCGAGCGAGTAGCCGGGATGTGCGACGAGGCTCTGGACGGGGACGGATGCCGCACGCAGCCGCCGGTCCGCTTCGAAACCGAGCGCCGCGGTGGCGACCTTCGACTGCACGTACGCCCGCCACGGCGTGTAGTCGTCGACGAGTTCGGGGTCGATCGGGTCCCACGGGAAGAGCTTGGTCGCGATCGAGCCGAGCCAGACCATGCGGCCGCGGGCGGCGGCGAGCGCGGGCAGCACGGCACCGGCGAGCGCGTAGTGGCCGAGCGCGTTCGTGGCGATGACGAGCTCGTGCCCGTCGCGGGTCACCTCGCGCTCCTCCGGCGGGTGGACGATACCCGCGTTGAAGAGGGCGCCGTGCAGTCCGACGCGTCCGCGGACGGTCGCCGCGGCGGCGCGGACCGAGCCCAGATTGCTCGTGTCGAGCGCGAGGGTCTCGAGGTCGGCATCCGGCACGTGATCGAGGATCGCGGCCCGCGCGCGCGACAGCCGCGAGGGGTTCCGGGCCGTCATGACGACGTGGGCACCGGCCGCGGCGAGCTGCAGACAGCTGAAGAATCCGACACCCGTGTTCGAGCCGGTGACGAGGTAACGACGACCGCTCAGATCGGGGAGATCGTCCGGGTCCCAGTCATCGCGTGCCACATGCTCGACCCTACGCTCGGCACCTGTGCGCGGCATCCTCTTGCGCTCGGCGTTCCCACGGCGTGCCGAATCACCAGTCGCGTGCCGAGTCACCACTCGATTGCGCGCGTTTCGCTGGTGATTCGGCACCTCGGTGGTGATTCGGGTCGGACCCGGCCGGCGCGGCCCGTGCGAGAGTGGACGCATGAACGAGCTCGAGCAGAACCTGCTGTACAGCGTCGTCGGACTGTCGCTGCTGACCTCGCTCGTGCTCATCGTCGTCCGTGGGTTCCGACGGCGCGGCGACGACCGCCGCGGTCGCAAGCCGTGGGACGACCTCGAACCCAAATAGGGCTCGCGCCGGCGGGATCACTGCGGCTGCAGGCCCAGGTCGTCGAGGTCGATCGCGGCGAGCCACGTGAGGCCCGCCGCCTCGACGGCTGCCTGCGCACCCGTCTTGCGGTCGACGATCACGGCCACCGCGACGGGCTCGGCGCCCTCGCGGCGCAGCGCCTCGACGGCCTTGAGCGCCGACTGACCGGTGGTCGAGGTGTCCTCGACGACGACGACGCGCTTGCCCGCGACATCCGCTCCTTCGACCTGACGACCGCGGCCGTGGTCCTTGGGCTCCTTGCGGACGACGAACGCGTCGAGCGGCGCGTCGGTGCGCGCGGATTCGTGCATGACGGCGTTCGCGATGGGGTCGGCGCCGAGGGTGAGCCCGCCGACCGCGACGATACCGTCGACGTCGCGGATGAGGTCGAGCATGATGCGCCCGATGGCGGGCGCCGCGCGGTGGTCGAGCGTGAGCTTTCGCATGTCGACGTAGTAGGTCGCCTTCTTGCCGCTCGACAGGGTGAAGTCGCCGTGGAACACGGCCTCCTCCTGGATGAGCGAGATGAGGCTCTGGCGGTCGGCTTCGAGTGCGGGCGTGGAGGCGACGGTCACGGCTCCGAGTCTAGGACCGGCGGCGTCGGACGCCCGATCTAGGCTGGGAACCATGCGGCTTGCCACCTGGAACGTCAACTCCATCCGCGCGCGCGTCGTGCGCACCGTCGAGTTCGCCGTGCGCGAGAACATCGACGTGCTCGCGATGCAGGAGATCAAGTGCAAGCCCGAGCAGTTCCCCTACGAGGCGTTCGAAGAGGCGGGCTACCACGTCGAGGCGCACGGCCTGAACCAGTGGAACGGCGTCGCGATCGCGAGTCGTGAGCCGATCACCGAGGTCGAGTACGCCTTCCCCGACATGCCGGGGTTCCTGAAGGGCCACGAGGGTCCGGATGCCCCGCAGGAGGCCCGCGCGCTCGGCGCGACGATCGACGGGGTCAAGGTGTGGAGCCTGTACGTCCCCAACGGCCGCGGCCTCGACGACCCGCACTTCACGTACAAACTGCACTGGCTCGAGGCGCTTCGCGCCTATACGCAGTCGACGCTCGCCGCGCAGCCCGACCTGCCGCTGGCCCTCGTCGGCGATTTCAACATCGCCCCGACCGACGCCGACAACGGCGACCCGACGGTCGTCGAGGGCGTGACGACGCACGTCTCGCCCGAGGAGCGCGCCGCGTTCCAGTCCCTGCTCGACGCGGGCCTCACCGACACGGTCCGCCCGCTCGTCCCGACCGGCTACACCTACTGGGACTACAAGCAGCTGCGCTTCCCCCGCAACGAGGGCCTGCGCATCGACTTCATCCTCGGTTCGGCGGCCTTCGCCGACGGTGTCGTCGGGGCATCCATCCACCGCGACGAGCGCAAGGGCGAGATCCCCAGCGACCACGTCCCGGTGGTCGTCGACCTCGACCTCGGCGGCGAGGACGACGACGATCGTCCGATGATCTTCTGACGCCGAAGGCTCTCCCCCGCAGGACGGATGCCGCGCCGCATCCGCCCCTCTAGCGTGGAAGGCATGTCCGACTCGACGCTCCGCCGCGCCGTCACCCCCGCCGAACGGCGTCACGACGCCTGGCTCGCCGCCGGGATGCTGGTCGCCGGCCTGATCAGCACCGCCCTCGGCACGGTCTCGAACATCTACGGCGGCAACGGCCCGGCTCTGCACTGGGGGCTGCTCTACGCCGCGGCGGTCACGGTTCCCCTCGCCCTGCGACGTCGGTTCCCCGGCACGGTGCTGGTCGTCGTGTCCGCGGCCTTCTTCGTGGGCATGTCGGCGGGCATCCCCGAGGTGTACGTCGGCAACGTCTCGCTGTTCATCGCGATGTACACGGTGGGCGCCTGGGTCGCCGACCGGCGCCGCGCGGCGCTCGTGCGCATCCTGCTGATCGTCGCGATGTTCGTGTGGCTGCTCATCACGATGTTCCAGTCGGCGGCATCCGACGACGGACTCTCGCAGCAGGGGCCGTTCTCGCCCTTCGCCGCGTTCGCGCTGATCCAGTTCCTCGTCAACGTGGCCTTCTTCGGCGGTGCCTACCTGTTCGGCGAGCGCGCCTACACGAGTGCGATGGAGCGCGCTGCGCTCGAGCAGCGCACTGCCGAGCTCGAACGCGAGCGCGAACGGACGGCGGCACAGGCCGTCGCCCTCGACCGCGTGCGCATCGCGCGCGAGCTGCACGACGTCGTCGCCCACCACGTCTCGGCGATGGGGGTGCAGGCGGGTGCCGCGCGGACGGTGTTCGAGCAGAACCCGGATGCCGCGCGCACCGCGCTGACCGGCATAGAGTCCTCCGCGCGCGAGGCGCTGACCGAATTGCGCCAGCTGCTCGAGACGCTGCGCACGCCCGACACCGACGCATCCGACACCGACGCACTCGGCGGGTCGACGCTGCGCCTCGACGCCCTGCCGACGCTCGTCGCCCACGCGAACGAGAACGGCCTGCCGACGACGCTGTCGGTCGTCGGCGACGCGGTGCCGACCTCCGACCTCGTGCAGGTGAACCTGTACCGCATCGCGCAGGAGGCGCTGACGAACGCCCGCCGTCACGGCGGCCCCGGCGCGACCGCCGACGTGCGCCTGCGCTACGCCGACGACGCCGTCGAACTCGAGGTCTCGAACACCGGACGCGCGCCGATCTCCGGACGCGCGGGCCTCGGCCTGGTCGGGATGCGCGAGCGCGCCGTTTCTTCCGGAGGAACGCTCGAGGCGCGCGCCCGTGACCGGGGCGGCTTCCTCGTTCGGGCGCGCATGCCGCTGACGCAGGCGGTGCCGGCATGATCCGCGTGCTGCTGGTCGACGACCACGCCGTCATGCGCACCGGGTTCCGCATGATCCTCGAGGCCGCGGGTGACATCGAGGTCGTCGGCGAGGCGGGCGACGGTCGCGCCGCCGTCGCAGCCGCGCGCGAGCTGCGCCCCGATGTGATCTGCATGGACGTGCAGATGCCCGACATGGACGGCCTCGAGGCGACGCGGCGGATCGTGGCGGATGCCGAGGTCGCGGCATCCGTCGTCATCGTGACGACCTTCGACCGCGACGACTACCTGTTCCAGGCGCTGTCGGCGGGGGCGAGCGGGTTCCTGCTCAAGAACGCCGGCCCCGAGGAGCTCACGAACGCCGTGCGCGTCGCGCACTCGGGTGATGCGCTGCTCGCGCCGTCGGTCACGCGCCGGGTGATCGAGCGGTTCGCGCAGGCGGAGTCGGCACCGGCGGCGTCCCTCCCCCGGACGACGGATGCCGCGCCCGCCCTGCCGGAGGAGCTCACCGAACGCGAGGCCGAGGTGTTGCGTCTGCTCGCGCGTGCGATGAGCAACGGCGAGATCGCGCAGGAGCTCTACATCGGCGAGGCGACGGTCAAGACGCACGTGTCGAACGTGCTGCAGAAGCTCGGCGCCCGCGACCGCGTCGCCGCCGTGGTCTGGGCCTACCGGCACGGCCTGGCCTGAGCCGCCCCGCACGCGGAACGGCCCCGCCCGAGTCGGGGCGGGGCCGTTCCAGCCGTGACGCGGGTCAGACGCCCGCGGGGACCTTGGAGTAGCGGTCGATCAGGTCGCCGAACGCCTCGAGGTAGCCGGTCAGGAAGCCGGCGGTCTCGTCGCTGGTGACCTCGCCGTCCTCGCCGAACAGGCCGGGCGTGCTCTGCACGTAGCCTTCGGGCTGGCCGAGCGTGGGGGCGTTGAAGTGGCTGAGGATCGCCTTCAGGTGCTGCTGCGCGGCGGCGGTGGCGATGCCGCTGCCCGACGTGCCGATGACGGCGGTGGGCTTGAGGTTGAACGCGTTCTGGCCGTAGGGGCGAGCGGCCCAGTCGAGCGCGTTCTTCAGCACGCCCGGGATCGAGCGGCTGTACTCGGGGGTCACGATGATGACGCCATCGACGTCCGCGATCGCCTGCTTGAAGTCGACGGCGACCTGCGGGAAGTCCGCGTCGTGGTCGACCGAGTAGAACGGCAGGTCCTTGATCGGGATCTCGACCAACGTGGTGCCCTCGGGTGCGAGGCGCTCGAGCGCCTTGGCGAGACGGCGGTTGATCGACGTCGACGAGATGCTGCCGACGATGTAGCCGATGGTGCGGTTCGTCATGGGTCCTCCAAAAGAGTCGAAACGGATGCCGTTCGGCACCGTGGAGTCCAACGGGAGCCCCGGCATCCCTATTCCTGTGAATGCAATAAGACGTCACGCTCCCCCTCGCGGCGGGGATCCCGGATCACCCGCCGGGGGGAGGCCCCCGGCATCCGATCTTCCTAACGTGGGACACGTGCCACCGCCGGTGGCCCAGGATCACAGGAGGAACGGATGCTGCAGCTACGCGGGATCACCAAGAGCTACGGCTCGCGGCGGGTGCTCGACGACGTCGCGTTCGACGTCGCCCCCGGCCGCCTGACCGGGTTCGTCGGCGGCAACGGCGCCGGCAAGACCACCACGATGCGCATCATGCTCGGCGTGCTGGGCCGCGACAGCGGCGAGGTCACGCTGAACGGCGCGCCCGTCACGACCGCCGACCGCCGCCGCTTCGGGTACATGCCCGAGGAGCGCGGCCTGTACCCGAAGATGAAGGTGCTCGAGCACATCGTCTACCTCGCCCGTCTGCACGGGTTCTCGAAGGCGGATGCCACGACCCGCGCGACGGCGCTGCTCCAGGAGCTGGGGCTCGGGGAGCGCCTGGACGACAACGTCGAGACGCTCTCGCTCGGCAACCAGCAGCGCGCCCAGATCGCCGCGGCGCTCGTGCACGACCCCGAGGCGCTCATCCTCGACGAGCCGTTCTCGGGCCTCGACCCGCTCGCGGTCGACGTCGTGGCCGAGGTGCTGCAGACCCGCGCCGCGCAGGGCGTCTCGGTGCTCTTTTCGTCGCACCAGCTCGACGTCGTCGAGCGCCTGTGCGACGACCTCGTCATCATCGCCGGCGGCACGATCCGCGCGGCCGGCACCCGCGACGGCCTGCGCGCCGAGCACGCCTCGCGGCGCTTCGAACTCGTCTCGGCCACCGACGCCGGCTGGCTGCGCGACGAGCCGGGCGTCGAGGTCGTCGACTTCGACGGCGGGTACGCGGTGTTCGAGGCCGACTCGGAAGAGACCGTCCAGCGCGTCCTGCAGCGCGCCGTCACCCACGGCGCCGTCACGAGCTTCGCCCCCCGCCGCCCCACCCTCGCCCAGATCTTCACGGAGGTCATCCAGTGAACACGTCACCGTCCTTCGGCCAGAGCGTCTGGCTCGTCACCGAGCGGGAGATCGGCTCGAAGCTGCGCTCGAAGTCCTTCATCATCTCGACCGTCGTCATGTTCCTGATCGTGCTGGCCGCGGTCCTCTGGGCCGGCTTCACGGCCCAGAGCGACAACCGCACGCCGATCGCGGTCACCTCCGAGACCGCCTCGGCCCTCACCGACCCCGACGCCTTCGACGTGACGGATGCCGCGACCGCCGACGAGGCACGCGAACTCGTCCGCGACGGCGAGGTCGACGCCGCCGTCATCCCGGGCGGCGCCGAGCCCCTCGGCTACACCGTGGTGTTCGACGAACAGGTCCCCAACAGCCTGCTGCAGCAGCTGAGCATCGCGCCCGAGGTCGAGATCCTCGAACCCGCGAGCACCGACGGCTTCTTGCGCTACATCATCGCGATCGCGTTCGGCGGCGTCTTCTTCGCCGCGGCGCTCACCTTCGGCACGACGATCGCGACGAGCGTCGTCGAGGAGAAGCAGACCCGCGTGGTCGAGCTGCTCATCTCGGCGATCCCGACCCGCGCCCTCCTGGCCGGCAAGGTGCTCGGTAACACGGTGCTCGCGATGGGGCAGATCGTCGGTATCGCCGCGGTCGCGATCATCGGCCTGACGGTGACCGGTCAGGACTTCCTCATCGCGGGGCTCGGCGGTCCGATCGCGTGGTTCGCGGTGTTCTTCCTCTTCGGGTTCGTCCTGCTGGCCGCGCTGTTCGCCGCGGCGGGCGCGATGGTCTCGCGGCAGGAGGACATCGGACCGACGATCACGCCGCTCACCTACATCGTGATGGCGCCGTACTTCCTCGTCATCTTCTTCAACGACAACCCCGTCGTGCTGACGATCATGTCGTACGTGCCGTTCTCGGCCCCGGTGGGGATGCCGGTGCGCATCTTCGTCGGCGAGGCGCAGTGGTGGGAGCCCCTGCTCGCGCTGGCCGTCATGCTCGCCGCGTGCATCGGGGCGATCCTCCTCGGCGCGAAGATCTACGAGAACTCGCTCCTGCGCATGGGGGCGCGCGTCAAGCTGCGCGAGGCCCTGTCGCGCTGAGCCGCGGCATCCGCTGAACCGCTCCGTCCGCACCCGCGGCGGGGCGGTTCAGTTCTTTCCGGGCTTCCCCTTGCCCGGCTTGTCGGGCTTGTCGGGCTTGCCGGGCTTCTCGGGCTTGTCCTTGCCGGCCCCCTTGTCCTCCGCGGGGGTGTCATCGGTGCCCGAGTCGTCGACCGTCGAGACCGTGGGCGTCGGGGTGGGGGTGGGGGTGGGTGCCTGCTCGGTCGGGGTCACCTGGACGGTGCTCGCCGGCGTCGGTTCGGTCTGCGCGGGATCGGTCGTGCTCGACTGCTGGCCGCCGACGAGGGACCCGGCCCAGATGCTGGCACCGGCGATGAGCGCGACCACGGCGACGGCGAGCCCGATGACGAGCGGACGCCGCGACCGGCGACGCGGCTCCTCCTCGGCGGATGCCGGTGCCGCCGACCCGTCGGCGACCGTCGCCGCGGTCGGATAGCGGCGCGTCGGGGCGTCGCCGGCCGCGCGGGCGGCC
>NZ_JAMXSA010000048.1:0-21233 GCF_024124465.1 Microbacterium sp. CnD16-F | reverse complement strand
CTCCCGCCGCAGCCGAGTCCCGCGCCGGGGCGACCGGCGCCCAGCCCGTCGCCCGCACGACGGCGCGCCCTGCCGCGCCCCAGCCGATCCCGGCCGAAGCCCCGAAGGCCGCACCCGCCGCCGACAAGGCCGTCCTCGAGGACACCGTCACCCCGCTGCGCGGTCTGCCCAAGACCCTCGCCGCCAACATGGACGAGTCCCTCACCGTCCCGACCGCGACGAGCGTGCGGACGATCCCGGCGAAGCTGATGATCGACAACCGCATCGTCATCAACAACCACATGTCCCGCACGCGCGGCGGGAAGGTGAGCTTCACCCACATCATCGGGTGGGCGCTCATCCAGGCCCTGAAGGCCTTCCCGACCCAGAACGTGTACTACGCCGAGGTCGACGGCAAGCCGTCCGTCGTCGCGCCCGCCCACATCAACCTCGGCATCGCGATCGACCTGCCGAAGCCCGACGGCACGCGCGCCCTCATGGTGCCGAGCATCAAGCAGGCCGAGACGCTGACGTTCGGCGAGTACCTCACCGCTTATGAGGACCTCGTCCAGCGCGCCCGCAAGAACAAGCTCACCGCGGCGGACTTCCAGGGGACGACGGTCTCGCTGACCAACCCCGGCGGCATCGGCACGGTCCACTCCGTCCCGCGCTTGATGAAGGGCCAGGGCTGCATCATCGGCGCCGGCGCCCTCGACTACCCGGCCGAGTTCCAGGGCGCGAGCGAGAAGACGCTCGGCGAGCTCGGCATCGGCAAGACCATCACGCTCACGAGCACCTACGACCACCGCGTCATCCAGGGTGCCGGCTCGGGCGAGTTCCTGAAGATCGTGCACCAGCTGCTGATCGGCCAGGAGGGGTTCTACGACGACATCTTCGCGGCGCTCCGCATCCCGTACTCCCCCATCCGCTGGTCGAGCGACATCAAGGTCGACGTCGCCGAGCGCGTCGACAAGACGGCGCGCGTGCAGGAGCTCATCAACTCCTACCGCGTCCGCGGCCACATGATGGCCGACATCGACCCGCTGGAGTACGTGCAGCGCACGCACCCCGACCTCGAGATCGAGAACCACGGCCTGACCTTCTGGGACCTCGACCGCGAGTTCGTCACGAACGGCTTCGGCGGCAAGCGCACGATGAAGCTGCGCGACATCCTGGGCATCCTGCGCGACTCGTACTGCCGCACCATCGGCGTCGAGTACATGCACATCCAGGACCCGACGCAGCGCAAGTGGTTCCAGGACAACCTCGAGGTCAAGTACCAGAAGCCGGGCCACGACGAGCAGCTGCGCGTGCTCGGCAAGCTCAACGAGGCCGAGGCGTTCGAGACCTTCCTGCAGACGAAGTTCGTCGGTCAGAAGCGGTTCAGCCTCGAGGGCGGCGAGTCCCTCGTGCCCCTGCTCGACCAGATCCTGCAGGGCGCGGCGGCCGAGGGCCTCGACGGCGCCGCCATCGCCATGGCCCACCGCGGTCGCCTCAACGTCCTCACGAACGTCGCCGGCAAGACCTACAGCCAGATCTTCCGCGAGTTCGAGGGGTCCGTCGCCGTCGGCTCGAAGAGCGGTTCGGGCGACGTCAAGTACCACCTCGGCACCCAGGGCACCTTCGTCGCCGACGGCGGCGAGGAGCTCCCCGTCTACCTCGCGGCGAACCCCTCGCACCTCGAAACGGTCGACGGCGTCCTCGAGGGCATCGTCCGCGCCAAGCAGGACCGCCTCCCCATCGGCTCGTTCTCGTGGCTGCCGATCCTCGTCCACGGTGACGCGGCCTTCGCCGGCCAGGGCGTCGTGATGGAGACCCTGCAGATGTCGCGTCTGCGCGGCTACCGCACGGGCGGCACGGTGCACGTCGTCGTCAACAACCAGGTCGGCTTCACGACGCTCCCCCTCGACGCCCGCACGTCGATCTACGCGACCGACGTCGCCAAGACGATCCAGGCGCCGATCTTCCACGTGAACGGCGACGACCCCGAGGCCGTCGTCCACGTCGCCGAGCTCGCCTTCCGCTACCGGCAGGAGTTCAACCGGGATGTCGTGATCGACCTCGTCTGCTACCGGCGCCGCGGTCACAACGAGGGCGACGACCCCTCGATGACGCAGCCGCTCATGACGAACCTGATCGAGGCCAAGCGCTCGGTGCGCAAGCTTTACACCGAGGCGCTCGTCGGTCGCGGCGACATCACCGAGGAGGAGTACGAGAAGGCCAAGCAGGACTTCCAGAACCGCCTCGAGATCGCCTTCGCCGAGACGCACGCCGCCCAGACCGGTACCTCGCCGGTCGTCGCGGCGGACGAACCGGCCGACACGGCCGTGGGCGAGCCCGAGACCGCCGGGGTCGCCCGCGACGTCATCGAGCGCATCGGGGACGCCTTCGTCAACAAGCCCGAGGGCTTCACGGTCCACACCAAGCTGCAGCAGCTGCTCGAGAAGCGGCACGACATGAGCCGCAACGGCAAGATCGACTGGGGCTTCGGCGAGCTGCTCGCGTTCGGTTCGCTGCTGGTCGAGGGCTCGAACGTCCGCCTCGCCGGTCAGGACGTCCGGCGCGGCACGTTCGTGACGCGCCACGCCGTCATGCACGACCGCGCGAACGGTCAGGAGTGGCTGCCGCTGGCGAACCTGAGCGACAACCAGGGCCGCTTCTACGTGTACGACTCGCTCCTGAGCGAGTACGCCGCGATGGCGTTCGAGTACGGCTACTCGGTCGAACGGGCCGACACCCTCACGCTGTGGGAGGCCCAGTTCGGCGACTTCGCCAACGGCGCCCAGTCGGTGATCGACGAGTTCATCTCCTCGGCCGAGCAGAAGTGGGGCCAGCAGTCCGGCGTCGTGCTCCTGCTCCCCCACGGCTACGAGGGCCAGGGACCCGACCACTCGTCGGCGCGCATCGAGCGCTACCTGCAGATGTGTGCGCAGGACAACATGACCGTCGCACGTCCGTCGACGCCGGCGTCGTACTTCCACCTGCTGCGCCGTCAGGCGTACGCCCGCCCGCGCCGGCCGCTCGTCGTCTTCACGCCGAAGGCGATGCTGCGCCTGCGCAACGCCACGAGCCCCGTCGAGGACTTCCTCGACGGCCGGTTCGAGCCGGTGATCGACGACAGCCGCTCCCTCGACCGCGAGGCGGTCAGCCGGGTGCTGCTGCACTCCGGCAAGATTCACTGGGACCTCGCCGCCGAGCTCGAGAAGAACCCGAACGAGAAGGTCGCGCTCGTCCGCCTGGAGCAGTACTACCCGGCCCCCATCGACCAGCTGAACGCGGTGCTCGACAGCTACCCGAACGCCGAGCTGTTCTGGGTCCAGGAAGAGCCCGAGAACCAGGGCGCCTGGCCGTTCATGGCGCTCGAGGTCGTCAAGCACCTCCACGGCCGCACGATCAAGCGGATCTCGCGTTCCTCGGCCGCCTCCACGGCGACCGGCTCGCCGAAGGTCCACGCCCGCGAGCACGCCGCGATCATGGAGAAGGCGCTCACCTTCTGAGCGCCTTCACGAAAGAAGAGGCCCCGCTTCGGCGGGGCCTCTTCTTTCGTGGGACGGAGGGTGGTGTCCGGTCAGTGGTGCGTCGCCTGCTCCGCGCGCAGCCGCGCGAGCACCTGATCGCGCAGGTCCTCCGGCGCCGCCTCCTTGCACGCGCGCGCGACCACCGCGGTCAGGGTGGTGGCGACCAAGGCTTCGTCACGGCACGCGGCGCAGTTCTCCAGGTGCTCGGTGATGTCCGAGTGGCGCGTGTGGCAGATCTCGTTGCGCAGGTACTCCTCGAGGTCCTGCCGGGCTTTGTCGCAACCGCAGTCGGTCATTTCGCACTCCTCGTGGCGGGCACATCGATGCCGCGCTCTTTCGCATATTCGGACAGCAGGTCGCGGAGCTGACGTCTGCCACGGTGCAGACGGCTCATGACCGTGCCGATGGGGGTTTTCATGATGTCCGCGATCTCCTGGTACGCGAATCCTTCGACGTCCGCGAGGTACACGGCCAGTCGGAAGTCCTCCGGAAGCGCCTGCAACGCGTCCTTCACGACGGATGCCGGCATGTGGTCGATCGCCTCGGCCTCGGCCGATCGCGCCGACGACGCCGTGGTCGACTCGGCCCCGCCGAGCTGCCAGTCCTCCAGGTCGTCGATCGTGCCCTGGTAGGGCTCGCGCTGCTTCTTCCGGTACGTGTTGATGTACGTGTTCGTGAGGATGCGGTACAGCCACGCCTTGAGGTTGGTGCCCTGCGTGAACGACGCCCACGCGGCGAACGCCTTCACGAAGGTCTCCTGGACGAGATCCGACGCGTCGGCCGGGTTGCGGGTCATCCGCATGGCCGCAGCGTAGAGCTGGTCCATGAAGGGGAGCGCCTGCTCCTCGAACTGGGTACGCGGGTCGTCGACCGCCTGATCGTTCATCGCA
Source organism: Microbacterium sp. CnD16-F (assembly GCF_024124465.1). Lineage (NCBI taxonomy): Bacteria > Bacillati > Actinomycetota > Actinomycetes > Micrococcales > Microbacteriaceae > Microbacterium > Microbacterium sp. CnD16-F. Next base: position 16,846 of record NZ_JAMXSA010000048.1, on the reverse strand, counting down.
GGCCAGTCTACGTCGGCCCCTTCGGCGAGCACGGGCGCATCAGCTGTCGCAATCATCGCGCTCCTCTCCCCTGGCATGCACGGTGTCGACAGAGGGGTCAACGGACGAAGGGCGGGGCCTATTCCCAGGTTCGCGGATGCCGCGGCTCAGGTCGCGGCGACGGGTGAACGGATTCCGTGTCATCAGTAGGCTGGGAGCGATGAGCGACGCCCCTTCCTCCCCCGCCACCGCCCACGAGATCCCCGGCGGGTCGTGGCCGGCGCCCACGCCGGGCGAGCCGGTCCGCGCGCACGTGACGGTGCCCGGGTCGAAGTCGCTCACCAACCGCGAACTCGTCCTCTCCGCCATCGCCGACGGACCGAGCCTGCTGACCGGCGCGCTCCACTCGGACGACTCCGCGCGCATGATCGACGCCCTCCGTCGCCTCGGCGTGACGATCGAGCCGGTCGCCGGCGACTCCCCCTTCGGTCCGGACCTCGAGGTCACCCCGCCGTCCCGCTTCACCGGCGATACGACGATCGACTGCGGTCAGGCCGGCACCGTCATGCGATTCGTCTCCCCGATCGCCGGCCTCGCCGTGGGCGACGTGCACGTGACCGCGCACCCCACCGCCCTGCACCGCCCGATGGGGGCGATGATCCATGCCCTCCGCGACATCGGGGCGGACATCGACGACGCCGGCAGTTGGTCGCTCCCCTTCGATGTGCGCGGCCACGGGCACCTCCGTGGCGGCGAGGTCACGATCGATGCGAGCCAGTCGAGTCAGTTCGTCTCCGGGCTGCTCCTGGCCGCGGCGCGCTTCGACGTCGGCCTCCGTCTCATCCACGACGGCGAGCGCCTGCCGAGCCTCCCCCACATCGAGATGACGGTCGAGGCACTCGCCCGCCGCGGGGTACACGTCGAGCACCCCACCCCGAACGAGTGGCTCGTGCCCGCGGGGCCGGTGCGCGGCAAGGAGATCGCGATCGAACCCGACCTCTCCAACGCCGCTCCGTTCCTCGCCGCCGCCGTCCTCACCGGCGGGTCGGTGACGGTCCCCGGCTGGCCCGCGCACTCCACCCAGCCGGGCGCGCTGCTGGCCGACATCCTGCCCGTCATGGGAGCGCACGTCTCCCGCCGAGCCGGAGCGCTCACCGTCACCGCGGGCGACCTCATCGCCGGCCTCGACCTCGACCTGTCGGCGGCGAGCGAGCTCACCCCGACGCTGTTCGCGCTCGCCGCGTTCGCCGACGCCCCCACGACCTTCCACGGCATCGGTCACATCCGGGGCCACGAGACGGATCGGATCGCGGCACTCGTGGAGAACCTCCGCGCGCTCGGCGGCGAGGCGGAGGAGCGGGAGGACGGCATCCACATCGTTCCGAGGCCCCTGCACGGCGGGGTGTGGCGCGCCCACCACGACCACCGCATGGCGACGGCGGGCGCGGTCATCGGCCTGCGGGTGCCCGGGGTGGTCGTCGACGACATCGGGACGACGGCCAAGACGATGCCCGAGTTCCCCCAGCTGTGGGCGGGCATGCTCGCGTGAGCTGGCTCGACGACGATGGCGACGACGACGACCTCGACTACGACGAGGCCGACATCCGCGTCCGGCCGAATCCCAAGGCCAACCGCCCCCGCACCAAGCGCCGCCCCGCGCACGCGGATGCGCAGACCGCCCGCGTGCTCGGCGTGGACCGTGGCCGCTACACCGTCCTGATCGACGAGGACGGCCCGGACGAGCGCCAGATCCTCGCAACGCGCGCCCGCGAACTCCGCAAGCAGCCGATCGTCAACGGCGACCGCGCCCGGGTCGTCGGCGACACCTCCGGCGACGACGGCACCCTCGCGCGCATCGTCGGCATCGAGGAGCGCACCTCGCTGCTGCGCCGCAGCGCGGACGACACCGACCAGGTCGAGCGCATCATCGTCGCGAACGCCGATCAGCTGCTCATCGTCGTGGCCGCCGCCGACCCCGAACCCCGCCCGCGCCTCGTCGACCGCTACCTCATCGCGGCGCTGGATGCCGGCATGCACCCGCTGCTCGTCGTCACCAAGACCGATCTCGCCGATCCGGCATCCTTCCTCGCGCACTTCGAGGGCCTCGACGACCTGGAGGTGTTCACCAGCGGGACGGGCGCGATGCCGGTCGCCGAGATCGGCGAACGCCTCGCCGGGCACGCCACCGTGTTCGTCGGCCATTCCGGTGTCGGCAAATCGACCCTCGTCAACGCCCTCGTCCCCGACGCCGCGCGCGCGACCGGACACGTCAACGAGGTGACCGGGCGCGGCCGCCACACGTCGAGCTCGGCCGTCTCGCTCCGCTACGTCGGCGACCAGGGTCGCGGCTGGGTGATCGACACCCCCGGCGTCCGGTCGTTCGGTCTGGGCTACGTGGACCCCGCCAACATCCTCCGCGCCTACACCGATCTCGCCGCCGTCGCCGAGGAGTGCCCGCGCGGGTGCACGCACCTGCCCGACGCCCCCGACTGCGCGATCGTCGAGGCCGTGGCGGAGGGTCGGCTGGGCGAGCGCGGTCCTGCGCGACTGGACTCGTTGCAGCGACTCCTCGCCACCTTCGCGACCTGAGCGGCCGACTAAAATGAGGGGATGCCGCGCCTGAACCCCGGATCCCCCGCCCCCGACTTCACCCTCGTCGACCAGGACGGTGCGACCGTCTCGCTGAGCGACTTCCGCGGCGGGCGCCTCATCGCCTTCTTCTACCCCGCCGCCATGACGCCGGGCTGCACGACCGAGGCCTGCGATTTCCGCGACAGCGTCGCGCCGCTGCAGGCGGCCGGGTACACCGTGGTGGGGATCTCCCGCGACGAGCCGGCGAAGCTGCGCGAGTTCCGTGAGCGCGACGCCCTCCCCTATGCCCTCCTGAGCGATCCCGACCACAGCGTCCACGAGGCCTACGGCGCGTGGGGCGAGAAGATGAACTACGGCAAGGTCGTCGAAGGCGTCATCCGCTCGACCTTCGTCATCGACGAGGACGGCATGGTCGCGCACGCGCTCTACAACGTGAAGGCCACCGGCCACGTCGCGCGGATCCGGAGCCTGCTCGAAGTCTGATCAGACCTCGTCGGCCTCGCTCCGCGATCGCGCTCCGGCCGCCCGAGCGGCCGCGATCAGGAGGACGAGCCCCACGACGGCGGGGACCGCGATCGTCGCGGCGAGGCGCGTGTCGGCTCCCTCCCCCGTGAGGGTCCCGAGCGCGACGGACAGGACGAGCAACTGCACGACGATGCCGCCGGAGCGTCCCCACGACCCGCCGCGCCACACGGCGACGGCGAAGCCTGCGACGGCGACCGCGCCGATCACCGTCAGGGCGAGGAGCGCCAGCGAACTCGGCACGCTCTCGCTGTCGCCGCGGACCAGCGCGAACAGCTCCCACGCGGCGAGGGCCAGGACGCCGATCGCCTCGAGGGCGAGCCAACCGGCCGCGATCCGCTCGACGCGGGTGGTACGCACGTTCACCGCTCCTCCTGGGCGCCCGGGGCACGGCGAGGCGCCGAAATACTCCGTTAACCCGTGATTCACATAACCCTTGATTCCCATGCCCGGGCATGGGAATATTGACGGGCAAGTGTGCTCCCACAGCGGCGTGGGGCGAGCATCAGCTCGCACACCACTCAGGTTAGTCGACGTCGCCCGGCGTCGCATCCCGATTTCCGATCCCCCACAAGGAGCACCGCTATGGATTGGCGCGACAAAGCCGCCTGCCTGACCGTCGACCCCGAACTGTTCTTCCCCGTGGGGAACACCGGGCCCGCCGTCGACCAGATCGAGAAGGCGAAGTCCGTCTGCGCCCGGTGCACCGTCACCGAACTCTGCCTCCAATACGCCCTCGAGACCGGCCAGGACTCGGGTGTCTGGGGCGGTCTCTCCGAAGACGAGCGCCGCGCCCTCAAGCGCCGCGCCGCCCGCGCCCGCCGCGCGTCCTGACACCGCCGCGCGCGGGCCTCAGGCCCGCGCGCGCTCGATGTACCGCATCGGGATCTCGATCGTCACCTCGGTCCCGCTGCCCATGAGGGTGTGCCAGTCGATCGTCCCGCTCAGCTCACCCTGGATGAGCGTCCTCACGATCTGCGTGCCGAGACCCCGACCGACCTGACCCTCGGGCAGGCCGACACCGGTGTCGCGGACGCGGACCGCGAGCCGGTCCTCGTCGCGCTCGGCGATGATCTCGACCTCGCCCTCCTTGTCGGCCAGACCGTGTTCGACGGCGTTCGTCACGAGCTCGGTGAGCGCGAGGGCGAGCGGCGTCGCGTACTCGCTCGGCAGCGTCCCGAACGTGCCGGTCTTGACCGTGCGGGCACGCGTGTTGGGCGCCGCCGCGACCTCGGCGACGAGCTTGAGGACGCGCTCGAACACGTCGTCGAAGTCCACGCTCTGGGTGAGCCCCTCCGACAGGGTGTCGTGGACGACAGCGATCGCGCTCACCCGGCGCATGGCCTGCGTCAGGGCGTCCCGACCCTCGTCGGAATGGGTTCGCCGCGCCTGGATGCGCAGGAGCGACGCGACGGTCTGGAGGTTGTTCTTGACGCGATGGTGGATCTCGCGGATCGTCGCATCCTTCGTGATGAGCTCCTGCTCCTGGTGGCGGATCTCGCTCACGTCGCGGCACAGGACGATGGCACCGATGCGGGTGCCGTTCTCGCGCAGGGGGATCGTCCGGAGCGACACGGTGACGCCGCGCGCCTCGACGTCCGCGCGCCACGGCGCACGGCCGGCCATCACGATCGGCAGCGACTCGTCGAACTGGCGCGACGCCGGCATGATCTTCGTCGCCACTTCCATGAGCGATTCGCCTTCGAGCTCGTCATCGAAGCCGAGCCGGTTGAAGGCCGACAGGGCGTTCGGGCTCGCGAACGTCGTGATGCCGTCGACGTCGAGACGGATGAGGCCGTCCGAGGCGCGGGGGACACCCCGGCGCGGCGAGGTCGGCGCCGTGAGGTCGGGGAAGTCCGCCGATGCGATCATCCCGAACAGGTCGTCCGCGCAGTCGTTGAAGGTGATCTGCTGACGCGACGGGGTGCGGGTCTCACCGAGGTTGGTGTGCCGGGTCAGCACGCCGATCACCCGGCTCTCGCGTCCCTCCGCCGCGCGCTCGCGCACGATCGGCACGGCCCGCACGCGGGTCGGGGTCTCCTCGAACCAGTCCGGCGAGGACGAATCCACGACGCGCACCTGCGTGAACGCATCCGTGACCTGCGTGCGCCATTGCGGTCGCACGGCATCGCCGACGATGTCGCGGTAGAACAGGGTCGCGGCGCCGCTCGGCCGGGTGTGGGCGACGGCGATGAACGAGTCGTCCGACGTCGGCACCCAGATGACGATGTCCGCGAAGGCCAGGTCGGCGAGGAGCTGACCGTCACCGGCCAGGCGGTGGAGCCACTCCACATCCTCCGCGGTGGATCGGCCTTGGGCGTAGACGAGGTCGCTGAGGGTGGACACGCCTCCACCCTAGATCCTCCTCCCGGGGGCTTCCCGCGCTCTACGCGCCCCGGGCCAGACGGCGCAGCGAGTGCCGGGTCGCGGCCTCCGCGGCACGCCGCGGGGCGAGCGATTCGGCCACGAAGCGTCGCACCGCGGTCGGCACCGCCGAGCGCGGTGCGACGTGGGCGATCGGGCGCGCGGCGAGGAGCGCGGCATCCGTCCCCCGGGCATCCCACGGGACGAAGGACACGTCCGTCACGCCCGTGTAGCGCTCGAGGGTGCGCCGCACCTGCCCGCGGGCGTCGACCCCCAGGGCACCGGCGCGGATCTTGTTGATAACCACCCGCACCGGGGTGGTGCCCGCCGCCGCGCGGAGCTCGGGCCAGTTCCGCACGAAACGGGACACCCCGACGGGATCGGCGGCGACGACGGCGAGGACGACGTCGGCCGCTTCGACGGCCGCGAGCGTCGCGGCGTTCCGGCGGGGACCGTCGACGAGGTCGCTCACGATCTCCTCGTCGCGTTCGAGGGATGCCGCGGTGTCGACGACGGTCTCATCCACCCAACCGCGACACGCCTCGAGCGCGGCCAGCACGCGGGTATGGGACAGCTCGGGCCACCGTCCCGGCCGATTGAGGCCGGTGAGCACGTCCACGTCGGCCAGCGTCGACGCGATGCGGCTGAGCTCGGCCACCGTGAGCGTGCCGCGTTCGGCCTGCCGGCATGCGGCGGCGAACCCGGGGCCCTCGTCGGCGAGGCCGGTCGCGAGGGCGAGCGAGGGCGCGTGGGAGTCCGCGTCGACGAGCGCGACGCGGTGGTCGGCACTCGAAAGTGCACAGGCGATCTCGATGGCGAGGGTCGTCCGCCCGGGCGCCCCCTGTGCGCCCCACACGGTGATGACACGGCCGCGGGTGGGCTCGACGGGAAGGGACGGCGGAGGGCTCGCGAGGAGCTCGGCCGCCGGTGCGTCCGGCTCGTGGGCCGCGAGCCCGAGCGATGCGGCGAGGCGCCGATCCGAGGTTCGAGCGCACAGCGGCACGATGCGCACCGACAGACGGTCGCAGGCGGCGACGAGCTCGGCGGTCAGGGTCGCCGCCCGCCCCTCGACGATCAGGAGGTCCGCCCGGGCCAGCTCGGCGAGGAGCTCCGCCGCCTCGGGCGCGGCCATCGCATCGAGCGCGGCGGCAGCGGGGGCGGATGCCGCCACCACCGCGCGCACGTCGGCGTCCTCGTGGCGCAGTCGCGCGGCGAGGGTGTCCGCGCGGGGACCGTCCGCCGCGACGACGACCCTCACCGGGACTCCCCCGCCACGGGCACGACCGACAGGAGGGAGTCGTCGGACACCGCGGCGAGGGTCGCGGCGACATCGGCGCGGGGGATGACGATCTCGAGCGACACGTCCTTGCCCGAGACGACGGCGTCGTCCTTCGTCACCGTGACCACCGTCGCCGAGGGCACGAGGATCCGCGGCTCGCCAACCTCGCCGCCCTCCTCGGCCGGTGCCGCCCAGACCTCCACGACCGAGCCCGCGGTGACGGCGTCGGACACGTCTCCGGCCGTCCGGATCACCACGCTCGTCGTGGTCGCGGCATCCGCCTCGTCCACGGCCGCGTGCGGGACGAGTTCGCCCGCCAGGATCGTGCGGGTCGCGATGACGCCGGGCTCGAGCGAGGCGGGCGAGACGTACGTGTCGCCCGCGGACCCCAGGGCGACGTCGACCACCCGCAGGTCGTCCGCCGTCACGGTCTGACCGGGGACGATCGTGCGGGCGGCGGCGAACACCGGCGCGGTTTGACGCGCAGAGGCGACGACGAGCCAAACGCCCGCGACGGACGCGATGATCAGCGCGATACCGAGGAGGAATCGCGCGTCGGCCCAGAATGCACGCGGCGCGGGCCGGACGGTGTCGGGAGTGGTCATGACGCCATGGTGACCGAGCCCGCGGCGGTGCCACCGCGATTATCCACAAGCCGGCGATGCAGCCGATACGACCTGTACGCGGGCCCATAATGGCCTCATGCCCGATGCGTCCCCCCTGCGTATGCTCACGCCCGCCCAGGTCGCGGAGATGCTGCAACTGGAGGTCGACGAGGTCGTGGCTCTCATCCTCGACGGACGTCTGCGGGGGGCTCGGCTCGGCTCCCCGCTCGCGTGGCGCATCGAGGCGGACAGCGTCGAGGACTACCTGGACGAACAGGCGGAGGACGCGCGACTCCACGCGCTCTGGCGCGAGTCCAACGCCGCGAGCTTCCCCGAGCTCTGGGGGCGCGGCCGCCGCGGCGGCGAATGATCACGGCCTGATCGCGCCGCGCTCACGCGAGCGAGGCCGGCGCTTCCAGCCGCACGGCCGTGACCGCCGACAGCGGCACGATGCGGTATCCGCTCACGAGGTCGGCGCGACGGGGTGAACCGCGGTCGTGCAAGGCGAGATCGAGATGATCGGATGCCGCACGGTCGATCGTGCCGCAGTACTCCCGCCCGTCGACGGCGTACAGCGTCACGGGGACACGCCGCCGCGCGAGGTCGCGCAGGAGGAACCCGAGCGTCATCCGCTCGCGGAGCCGCCCGGGCTCACTCCCCCGGGCGCTGCGGAGCAGGTCGGCGTGCGTCGGCCCCACCGCGACGAGGGCGGCCAGGGGGACGATCAGGGCACCCCTCGCGCCGCCGTCGTCCACAGCGAGCCAATCCGGTCCGACCGCGACGGGTACGCCGGTCACGGCGGCGCCGCCCACGAGATCCAGGGTGATCGCGTCCTCGACGGCACCCACCAGGGCATGCATCCGCTGGAACAGCGACAGCCGGGCCAGTCGCAGCCGCTCGGCCTCGGTGTCGAGCGCCGCGCGCTCGGCCTCCCATTCGGAGTCCAATTGGTCTTCGAGATCCTCGAAGAATCGATCCCAGCGCACGATCGCGAATGTAGAGGACCACCCGCCGGCACCGCGGGGTTTGTCCACAGGTTGGAGTATTCTCATCCACCCTCTCGTCACCCTGTGCTGTACTCGTGGCGTTCATCGACCCGCAGACACCTGTCGCCCGAGAGGAACCGACATGGCCCTCACCGCCACCGAAGACAGCCGGATACCGCGTTCGGGGAGCGCCCTCGAGGTCGCCGAGTACTTCGCACCGCAGCGCACCTCGACGGCCGATCTGCCCGACCCGCTCCCCCTCGTGAAGAACCTCACGATCGGCGTCCTCGAGGTGCTGGCCGGCGTGCGCGACGTCGATCAGCTGGCGCGCTGGCTCGGCGAGGACGCGTACCGGGCGCTCGTCACCCGAGCGAACCTGTCGGCCCGCGCGCGGAGCGCACGCGGCGTCGCCGCCGTCCGGCCGGCGCACCGCATCCTGAGCGATCGCACCTGCGAACCCGCCGACGGCGTGCTCGAGGCGGTCGTGGTCGTCGGCGGTCCGATCCGCACACGTGCCGTCGCGATGCGCCTCGAGGGCTGGGACGGGCGCTGGCGCGCGACCTCCCTCGCCCTGCTTTGACCTCGCGGCCCCTTACTGCTTGTACGACGCGAGGAAGTTGCCCAGGCGCTCGATCGCCTCGGTGAGCACCCGCGCCTCGGGCAGCGTGACGATGCGGAAGTGATCCGGCGTCGGCCAGTTGAACCCGGTCCCCTGCACGAGAAGCACGTGCTCGGCGACGAGGAAGTCATAGACGAACTTGGCGTCGTCGTGGATGTCATGGACCTCGGGGTCGAGCCGGGGGAAGGCGTACAGGGCGCCCTCGGGCTTGACGCAGGTGACGCCGGGGATGGCGGTGAGGCCGGCCCAGGCGGCATCCCGCTGCTCATGGAGCCGACCTGTCGGTGCGATGAGCGCATCGATGGATTGGACACCCGACAACGCCGCCTGGACGGCGAACTGCGCGGGGACGTTGGGGCACAGACGTGTCGAGGCGAGCAGCTGGATGCCCTCGAGGAAGCCCGCAGCGTGCTTCTTCGGTCCCGTGATGACCATCCACCCCGAGCGGTACCCGGCGACGCGGTAAGTCTTCGACAGTCCGTTGTAGGTCAGGCAGAGCAGGTCCGGCGCGAGGGTCGCGAGCGGGATGTGCCGAGCGCCGTCGAAGAGGATGCGGTCGTAGATCTCGTCGGAGAGCAAGAGGAGCTGATGCTCGCGGGCGATCTCCACGATCCCCTGCAGCACCTCGCGGGTGTAGACGGCGCCGGTCGGGTTGTTCGGGTTGATCACGACGATCGCCTTGGTGCGCGGCGTCACCTTGGCCCGGATGTCCTCGAGGTCGGGCTGCCAGCCGTTCTCGCTGTCGGCGAGGTAGTGCACCGGGGTGCCGCCGGCGAGGCTCGTCATGGCGGTCCACAGCGGGTAGTCCGGTGCGGGGATGAGGACCTCGTCGCCCTCGTCGAGCAGCGCCTGCATCGTCATCGTAATGAGCTCGGACACACCGTTGCCGAGGTAGACGTCATCGGGGTCGAACTTCGGGAAGCCCGGCTCCTCCTCGTACCGCGAGACGATCGCCCGCCGCGCGGACATGATGCCGCGGGAGTCCGAGTAGCCGTGCGCCTGCGGGACCGCCTCGATCATGTCGCGGACGATCTGGAACGGCGCCTCGAATCCGAAGATCGCGGGGTTGCCGGTGTTGAGCTTGAGGATCGTGTGACCCTCGTCCTGCAGCCGGTCGGCCTCGACCAGGGCGGCTCCGCGGATCTCGTACAGGACGTCCTTGAGTTTGGATGACTGGTCGAAGGTGCGCGGGCTCATCGGTTCAGGATATCGGGGACCCGACGGGGCCAATGGCGGTCCGGTGGCCCGCCCGACTCCGTCGGACCGAGATCACTTCTTCTTGCCGGACGCCCGTCGCTGCGCGCGGTTGCCCGCCTCGGCCGGTGCCTGCACCTGCTGCCCGAAGGAGCCGCGAGGGGCGTCGGCGGGGGCCTCCTGCTCGGCCTCGCGCTGGCGTGCCTTGCTGGTCGCCGCCTGCTGAACCTGGCCGCGCTCGTTGCGCACCTCGACCTCGCCCGCGTCGTTCGGGGCGGTGTACTGCAGCTTCTGCGCGTCGATCTCGGGCGCGGCGAGGCCCTTCGCCTCGATGTCGCCCCCCTCGGTCTGACGGACCTCGACCTCGAGGTTGAAGAGGAAGCCGACCGACTCCTCCTTGATCTGGGCCATCATCGACTGGAACATCTGGTACCCCTCGCGCTGGTACTCGATGAGAGGGTCGCGCTGCGCCATGGCGCGCAGGCCGATGCCGTCCTTGAGGTAGTCCATCTCGTAGAGGTGGTCGCGCCAGCGACGGTCGAGGACCTGCAGCACGACGCGACGCTCGAGCTCGCGCATGGCGGGCGCTCCGAGCTTCTCCTCGCGGTTGCGGTAGGCGATCTTGGCGTCCGAGAGCAGCTCGCGCTTGAGCAGTTCGGGGGTCACCTTGCCCTTGCTGCCGCTCTCGGCGACGACCTCGTCGATCGTGACGCCGACCGGGTAGAGGGTGCCGAGCTCGGCCCACATCGCATCGAAGTCCCAACTCTCGTTGTGGCCGGAACCGGTGTGCTCGTCGATGATCGCGGCGATGGTGTCCTCGAGGAAATGCTCGATGCGCTCCGAGAGGTCGTCGCCCTCGAGCATGTGCCGGCGGTCGGCGTAGATCGCCTCGCGCTGCCGGTTGAGGACGTCGTCGTACTTGAGGACGTTCTTGCGGATCTCGGCGTTGCGCGCCTCCACCTGCGCCTGAGCGCTCTTGATCGCGCGCGAGACCATCGAGGACTCGATGGCCACATCGTCGGGGAAGTTCGTGCGGGCCAGGATCGCCTCGGCCGCACCCGACTGGAACAGTCGCATGAGGTCGTCCGTGAGCGACAGGTAGAACCGGCTCTCACCGGGGTCGCCCTGACGGCCCGAGCGACCGCGGAGCTGGTTGTCGATACGGCGTGACTCGTGTCGTTCGGTGCCGAGGACGTAGAGTCCCCCCGCCTCGACGACGCGGTCGGCCTCCTCCTGCACCTTCTCCTTGACGGCAGCGTAGACCTCTTCCCACGCGGCCTCGTATTCGTCCGGCGTCTCGACGGGGTCGAGGCCCTTGGCCTTCATCTCCGAGACGGCGATGAACTCGGCGTTGCCGCCGAGCATGATGTCGGTGCCTCGACCGGCCATGTTCGTGGCGACCGTCACGGCGCCGTAGCGACCGGCGCGGGCGACGATCTCGGCCTCGCGCGCGTGGTTCTTCGCGTTGAGGACCTCGTGCTTGATGCCCTTCTTCGCCAGGAGGCGGGAGAGGTACTCGCTCTTCTCGACGCTCACGGTTCCGACGAGGACCGGCTGACCGGAGGCGTGACGCTCGGCGATGTCCTCCACGACCTGCGCGAATTTCGCCTGCTCGTTCTTGTAGACGAGGTCGGACTGGTCCTTGCGGATCATCGGCTTGTTCGTCGGGATCGGGACGACACCGAGCTTGTACGTCGACATGAACTCCGCCGCCTCGGTCTCGGCGGTACCGGTCATGCCGGAGAGCTTCTCGTAGAGGCGGAAGTAGTTCTGCAGGGTCACGGTGGCGAGGGTCTGGTTCTCGGCCTTCACCGCGACACCCTCCTTCGCCTCGATCGCCTGGTGGATGCCCTCGTTGTAGCGACGCCCCACGAGGATGCGGCCGGTGTGCTCATCGACGATCATCACCTCGCCGTTCATCACGACGTAGTCGGTGTCGCGCTTGAACAGGGCGAGCGCCTTGATCGAATTGTTGAGGAAGGAGATGAGCGGGGTGTTCGCCGACTCGTAGAGGTTGTCGATGCCGAGGTAGTCCTCGACCTTCTCGATACCGGGCTCGAGCACACCGATCGTGCGCTTCTTCTCGTCGACCTCGAAGTCGACACCGGCCTCGAGGGTGCGGGCGATCTTCGCGAACTCGGTGAACCAGCGGTTCGCCTCACCGGAGGACGGGCCCGAGATGATGAGCGGCGTCCGCGCCTCGTCGATGAGGATCGAGTCCACCTCGTCGACGATGCAGTAGAAGTGACCCCGCTGCACGAGGTCCTCACGGCGCCACGCCATGTTGTCGCGCAGGTAGTCGAAGCCGAACTCGTTGTTGGTGCCGTAGGTGATGTCGGCTTCGTACTGCTGCCGGCGCACCTCGGGGTTCTGGCCCGAGACGACGGTGCCGGTGGTCATCCCGAGCGCGCGGTAGACGCGACCCATGAGCTCGGACTGGTACGAGGCGAGGAAGTCGTTGACCGTGATGACGTGGACGCCCTTGCCCGCGATCGCGTTGAGGTACGCCGGGAGGGCGGCGGTCAGGGTCTTGCCCTCACCGGTCTTCATCTCGGCGATGTTGCCGAGATGGAGGGCGGCCCCACCCATCACCTGCACGTCGTAGGGGCGCTGGCCGAGGGTGCGGCTCGCGGCTTCGCGGACGGCGGCGAAGGCCTCGGGCATGAGCTTGTCGAGACTCTCGCCCGCCTCGTAGCGGGCGCGGAGTTCGGCGGTCTCGCCGCGCAGCTCCTCGTCGGTGAGGTGCGCATAGTCCTCTTCGAGGGCCGACACGGCCTTCACGACCTGCTGCAGCCTGCGCAGCACGCGGCCTTCACCGGCACGAAGCAGTTTCTCGAGGGGGTTCGCCACGGAGGATCTCCATCTGTCGATTCGCCACCCCGACGTGCGATGTCGGGATGCCGGTGCGCGGGACGCGCAGACATACACCGCCATGTTATCCGCCTGTGACCTACGAGGTTGCTGGGGGCATCCGGCCTCTCCCCCGCGCGTCGACCGGCGGCATCCGTCGGCCCGTAAGATCGGCCCATGGCCGGTTTCTGGGGAAGACGCAAGCGCGAGGACGCGGAGATCGAGGCACAGGACGCCGAGCTCAGCCGCAAGGCGGGGGCGGCGCTCGTCTCGGCTGACGAGCGCATCCGCGTGACGGACGACGAGCTGTCCTACGCCGAGATCGAGCTCGGGCGCGAGGCGACCGCTCCGCTGCGCGAGGCGCTCGCGGCGGTGCGCCAGCACCTCGGTGAGGCGTTCCATCTGCACCAGCTGAACCACGACGAGATCCCCGACACCCCCGAGGAGCTGCGCACGCGCAACGCGCGCATCGTCCAGCTGTGCGAATGGGCCGAGGACCTGCTCGACGACCGCACCGAGTCCCTCGCCGAGGCGATCGCCCGTGCCCGGCGCGCACCCGAGATCATTGCCGGCATCCGCGCGGACGTGACGCGCCTGCGGGAGCGCCTCCCCGCACTGAACGCGAGCCTCGAGCGACTGTCCACGCGGTACTCGGATGCCGCGATGCGCACCGTGCTGGGCAATGCGGCCGAAGCGGCCCAGCTGCTGGATTTCGCCGAGCACAGCGCCGAGGTCTCGGAGCGCCGCCGCGACAGCGGTCAGCGCGAGCAGGCGAACCTCGCCCTCGAGACCGCGATCGAGGCCTCGCGGCGGGCGGGCACGCTCGTCGAGGCCGTCGACACGTTCGAGATCGAGGCCCTGCGGGCGGAGTCGACCCTGGCGGCCATCGTCGACGATTCGCGCGACGACCTGATCGTCGCGCAGCCGATGCTGGGCACCCCGGCCGTCGCGGCGGCCGCCGCCGAGCTCGAGGCGGCGCTCGCCTCGCTCACCCCCGCGGGCAGCAAGCCCGACCCCTTCGCCGAACTGACCCGTCTGCGCGCCGCCAACGCCGCGCTCGACGCGGCCGTCGCCAAGGCGCGGGAACGCGCCGAGCGTCCGGTGCCGTCCGAGGAGCACGTGCGCCACGCGATCGACGACGCCGACCGCCAGATCGGGGTCGCGCGCAGTGTGATCTCGGGCCACCGCGGGTGGATCGGCGCCGACGCCCGCACCCGGCTCGCCGAGGCCGAGCGCATCCGCGGCGACCTGCTGCGCTTCTCGGGCCCGATCGGCGAGGACGACCGCGAGGAGGCGATGGGTCTCGCCCGTCGCGCCGCGCACCTGGCGGGCGAGGCGCTGCAGCTGGCGCAGCGCGACATCGACTCGTCCCGGCCGAACGACTGGGGGAACGGCGGATACGGCGGTCGAGGGATGGGTGGCGGGATGGGCGGCGGCAGCCTGGCCGGCGGCCTGCTCGGCGGACTCGTCATCGGCGGTCTGCTGGACGGCATGTTCGACTGATGGCCGCCCTCGACGACGCGCTCGCCCTCTCGCAGACCTGGGGCGTCCCCCACGCCTCCGCCGTCGTCGTGACGGCGGACGGGACGGCGGCGGCGTCCGCCGGGGACCAGGACCGCGTCTACCGGCTCGCCTCGGTCACCAAGCTCCTCAGCGCCTATGCCACCCTCGTCGCGGTCGAGGAGGGCGCCCTCGCCCTCGACCAGCCCGCGGGCCCGCCCGGGGCGACGGTCGCCCACCTGCTCGCCCACACGGCCGGATACGACTTCTCGACGTCGACGCTCCGCGCGGAGCCCGGCGAGCGGCGCCTCTATTCGAACACCGGGTTCGAGGTGCTCGCGGACCTGCTGGAATCGGAGACCGGCATCGACTTCGATGCGTACGCGCACGAGGCGGTCTTCGCCCCGCTCGGGATGACGTCCACCACGATCGGCGGTTCCGCCGCCGCGGGCGGGGCGTCCTCGTGCACCGATCTGGCCCGGTTCGCGGCGGAGCTGCAGCGGCCGAGGTTGCTGGCCCCCGCGACGCTCGCCGCAGCGACCGGTGTGGCCTTCCCGGGCCTGCGGGGCGTCCTCCCCGGCTTCGGTCTGCAGCGCGAGAACGACTGGGGCCTGGGTCCGGAGATCCGCGGCACGAAGAGCCCGCACTGGACCGGCGCGCACAACTCCCCCGAGACCTTCGGCCACTTCGGCCAGTCCGGCACCTTCCTCTGGGTCGACCCGCGGGCGGGCGCAGCCCTCGTCGCCCTCACCGACCGGCCGTTCGGCGAGTGGGCGGCAGAGGCCTGGCCACCCTTCAGCGACGCGGTCCTCGCAGCCCTCGCGGCACGCTGAGTCGCACGCCGGACACGGAAGAGGGCGGATGCCGTGCGGCATCCGCCCTCTTCGTCACCGCTCGTCGGTCAGGAGACGAGCTCCGCGGGTGCGGCGGTGGTCGTGAGCGAGATCACGCCATAGTCCCAGCCCTTGCGGCGGTAGACGACGCTCGGCTGGTCGGTGCGGGCGTCGATGAAGAGGAAGAAGTCGTGACCGACGAGTTCCATCCGGTCCACGGCGTCCTCGACGGTCATCCACTCGGGGTCGAACCGCTTGGTGCGGATGACGACGGGGGTGTAGTCCTCCTCGTCCTCGGCGCCGGTCATGATGGGCACCTCGCCGGTCGCGACGGCGCGGATGACGTCGACGGACGCGGGCTGCACGTCGATGCCCTGCAGCGTGCCGGTGCCCTTCTCGAGCTTGGCGCCGCGCGGGTGGTTGCGTGCGTCGACGCGCTTCTCCTTCGCGCGGCGGATCTGTTCGGCGAGCTTGGTGATCGCGAGATCGAGGGCGGTGAACTTGTCGCCGTCCACCGCCTCGGCGCGGACGACGGGTCCCTTGCCGGTGAGGGTGACCTCGACGGTCTCGTCCTCGCGGCCCCCGTTGTGGTAGGTGCGATGCGTCACCTTGATGTCGAGCCGCTGGGCTCGAGGGGCAAGGTGCTCGATGCGGGCGGACTTCTCCTCGACGACTGTGCGGAAACGATCGCTGACGCTCACGCCCACACCGACGATGTTGATCTCCATCCCTGACCTCCTTGTTCCGGTCCACCCGGTCAAGGGCGGACCTCGGTTCGCCTTGTGTCCCCCCACCGTAGTGCCGGTCCCCGCTCGTGTCACGACCCGATCACGATGAATCCCCTGAGCGCGCGCGCCGGGGCGTGGCCGCGACCGTGACGGCGCCGACCACCGGGATCCCGGCCGCACGGAGGGCACGCGCCGCCTCCTCGAGGGTCGCTCCCGTGGTCACGACGTCGTCGACGAGGACGACGCGCAGATCCCCCAGGAGGCGATGCGCCCGAGGACGGACGGCGAGCGCGCCGGCGAGGTTCGCGGCGCGCTGCTCCTTCGCGAGAGACCGCTGATCGGCGGTGCGCCGCGCGACACGCAGGAGCCGGTGCGGCCGCCATCCCGCGCGCCGACAGAGCAGCTCGACGGGCGCGTACCCGCGGCGGCGGAGCGAGGCCGGGCTCGCCGGCACCGGGACGGGGACGGCGTCGACGTCGAGGGGCCACGCCGCCGCCAGCGCAGCGGCCAGCGCCCGGGCCTGCGAGGTGCGCCCGTCCTCCTTGAACGAACGGATGACGCGGGCCGGCACCCCCTCGAAGACGAGACCGCTCCGAACCTCGAGACCGCTCGGCAGGCGGCGGACGACCGGCGTCGGGCTCAGCAGGCGCCGGCACGCGTCGCAGAGGTCGCGATCCGCCTCGTCGCATCCGGCGCAGGCGACCGGGAAGACGACGGCGAGCGCGTCAGCGACGGCGCGGCGCACGGCGACGACGGGAGCGGCGGGGAGCAGGAGGCCGTTGACGAGGCTCTCCT
>NZ_JAMXSA010000047.1:0-21549 GCF_024124465.1 Microbacterium sp. CnD16-F | reverse complement strand
CGCCGCCATCGCTGCGCCGGCGCTGCCGGCGGCCACCGCGCCGGCCGCGGGAAGCGATTCGGTGCGGGCGTCGGACGTGGTCGCGGCGAGCGCGCGTGCGCGCATCGCGACGTCGAGGGCCGTGGGCCGCTCGGCCGGGTCGATGCGCGTCATGTCGCGCAGCAGGTCCCGCCATTCCGGGTCGAGCTCCGCAGGGATCTCCGGTGGGGCCTCGAGTCGGGCGAGGGCGGTGGCGACGCCGGCCGCGTCGGGGAAGGCCCGTTTCCCTGTCAGGGATTCGATCAGGACCAGGCCGAGGGCGTAGACGTCGGCGGGCGGTGCCGGATCGACGCCCTGTACCTGCTCGGGAGCAAGGTAGGCGGCGGTGCCGATCACCTCGCCGGGGTTCGTCACCCGTGCGGTGTCGACGAGATATGCGATGCCGAAATCGGCGAGCTTGGCGCGGAACTCGTGATCGGGGAGGGGAGACGGTGCGAGCAGGACGTTGGATGGCTTCACGTCGCGGTGCACCACGCCGGCGCCGTGTGCGACGTGGAGGGCTTCGCCGAGCTCGGCGGCCATCGTCGCCGCCGCAGACGGGGTCAACGGAGACCGGGCGATGCGCGTCGTGAGGGTGGGTCCCTCGACGAGCTCCATCACGAGGTACGGCGGATCCGCGTCGAGTTGCGCGTCGTAGAGCGTCACCAGCGACGGGTGGTTGAGCGCCGCCAGCACGCTGACCTCGCCGCGCGCACGGCTGTCGGCGGCGACTCCGTCGGCCCCCGAGCGCACAACCTTGATCGCGACCTCTCGGCCGAGGACGACGTCCTCGCCGCGGTACACGTCGGCCATGCCGCCGCGGCCGAGCGTCTCACCGAGACGGTAACGGCCGCCCAGCAGGTCGTCTGCGTGGTCGGTGGTGTCGGGCATGTGCATCCTCCGACCGCGGCGTCCCTCACCGCGCTCGAGGCAACGCTAAACGCATGAAGCCGCGCCGACACCGGGGTTGACGGTGTCGGCGCGGCCTGCAAGCGGGGCGATGCCCCGGAGGTCAGTCGTTCTTCGGGGTGAACGACAGCGACAGCGAGTTCATGCAGTAACGGTCGCCCGTGGGGGTGCCGAAACCGTCGGGGAACACGTGCCCCAGATGCGAGCCGCAGTTCGCGCAGCGCACCTCGGTGCGCACCATGCCGTGGCTGCGGTCCTCGATGAGCTCGACGGCCTCCGGGCGGACCGACTCGTAGAAGCTCGGCCAGCCGCAGTGCGAGTCGAACTTGGTGCCGCTCTGGAACAGCTCTGCGCCGCACGCGGCACAGGTGTACAGGCCGGCGCGGTCCTCATCGAGGAGTTCGCCCGTCCACGCGCGCTCCGTCCCGGCCTGCCGCAGGACGGCGTACTGCTCGGGAGTCAGCTCCTCCCGCCACTGCTCGTCGGTCTTCTCCACGCGATAGCTCATGTGTTCTTCCTTCCCTCGACATATTCAACCGGACGAACCGCCCCGATGTTCCGGGGTGTCGGCGGATCTCGGTCGTACCGTGGGGGAGTGCCCCTCTCCGATCGCGACCGCGCCGTCCTCGATTTCGAGGCGCGCTGGCACGGGCACTCCGGGGCGAAGGAGGAGGCGCTGCGCGCCGAGCTCTCGCTGACCCCTGCGCGCTACTACCAGCTGCTGGGGCGGATCCTCGAATCAGCGGATGCCGTCGCCTACGATCCGGTCCTCGTGCACCGTCTGCGGCGGCTGCAGACTGCGCAGGAGCGGGAGCGGCGCACCCGCTCCAGGGTGCTCCCGGCATCCGCCCGGTAGCATTCTCGGGTGCCGTCTCCGACCTCTCCGCCCGAGCCAGAGCAGCCCACCGCCGCGGACCCGTCCGAGACCGCGGCGCGCTCCGCAGTGAAGGATCGCTTCGACGACCTCCCGGCCCGTCCGGCTCGGATCGGGGCGCACCGCGCCGAGACGCCGCGGCTGCGCGTCGGCGTCATCGTGCTGTGGTCCGTCGTGGCCACCGTCGCCATCGTCACGGCGGGAGTGCTCAGCACCCTGTTCGCGACCGGTCGACTGGGCTTCAACGCCCGTTCGGCGCCCGGTTCGTCGTCGCAGGTGGTCGCACCGCAGGTGGACACGTCGTACGAGGTGCTCGTGCTGAACGCGACCCCCGACGCCGCGCTGGGTGACGCCGTCCGCCAGGACGTGATCGCCGCCGGGTGGGCGGAGGCGGACGTCCAGGAGAGCAACGCCAGCTCCGACGACTTCCCGACCACGACCGTCTATTACGGCACGACCGCCGACGAGGCTGCCGCCCGCGGTCTGGCGGATGCGATCGGCGGCGCCGAGGTCTCCCTCGACGACACGTATCAGGTCGTCGCGCCGCCCGAGACGGCGAGCGCCGGCGGTGACCCGCGATCCCAGCTCGTGGTGATCGTCGGGATCGATTTCGGCTCGGAGTGAGCCCGTCCGTGGCGGCTCGGCCGTCGCGTGTTTCGCCGCCGTAAACACTTGGGTTCGGGAGTGTCAACAAAGCCGGGAACCGCCGGATCCGGCAGGGAGCCGTGGCTAGCATTTCGGGTGTCCCACAGCTTCAGGAGATGCGCATGACCCAGGGAACCGTCAAGTGGTTCAACGCCGAGAAGGGCTTCGGCTTCATCACGCTCGGCGACGGACAGGATGTCTTCGTCCACTACTCGAACATCGAGATGTCGGGGTTCCGCGTGCTCGAAGAGGGTCAGGCCGTCGAGTTCACCGTCGGGACCGGGCAGAAGGGCCCGCAGGCCGAATCCGTCCGCGTCGTCGCCTGACGCCGGTCGGTCAGCCCGCGTAGCGGGCGAGGAACGGCCCGCTCAGCTCGGGCGGGTTGAGTTCCGCGGCGGAGCGGTTCTCGTTGGACTCGGACGCATTGCCGTCGAGCGTGGCGACGGCGTCATCGAACGCGGCGAGAGTCGCTTCGCGCAACCGTGCACGGATGGCGGGGCGGCTCATCCGGGGACCTCTGCGACCGTGATCATCCATTCTTCCGTGCGGTGAGGGGGCCGTTGCCGCGGTGCTCGCCGCGGCGTGTGCCACGGTAGCGCGAGCCGGTGTCGCGCGGCTTGCACTCCCTAGGGTCGAGTGCCAGAATGATTTAGCACTCACTCATCCTGAGTGCCAGAACTATCCCGCTCCCAGTCCCTGGGGGCACGGTACTGAACCTCACGTCCGGGAGGGACGACACACTTATGGCAAAGATCATCGCTTTCGACGAGGAGGCCCGCCGCGGCCTCGAGCGCGGCCTCAACACCCTGGCCGACGCCGTCAAGGTGACCCTCGGCCCCCGTGGCCGCAACGTCGTGCTCGAGAAGAAGTGGGGCGCTCCCACGATCACGAACGACGGCGTGTCGATCGCCAAGGAGATCGAGCTCGACGACCCGTACGAGAAGATCGGCGCGGAGCTCGTCAAGGAGGTCGCGAAGAAGACCGACGACGTCGCCGGTGACGGGACGACGACCGCCACGGTCCTCGCTCAGGCGCTCGTGCGCGAGGGTCTGCGCAACGTCGCGGCAGGTGCCGACCCGATCTCCCTCAAGAAGGGCATCGAGAAGGCCGTCAAGGCGCTCTCCGACGAGCTGCTCGCCGGCGCCAAGGAGATCGAGACCAAGGACCAGATCGCGGCGACGGCATCCATCTCGGCTGCCGACCCCGAGATCGGCGAGCTCATCGCCGAGGCCATCGACAAGGTGGGCAAGGAGGGTGTCGTCACCGTCGAGGAGTCCAACACCTTCGGCACCGAGCTCGAGCTCACCGAGGGTATGCGCTTCGACAAGGGCTACATCAACCCCTACTTCGTCACCGACGCCGAGCGTCAGGAAGCGGTCTTCGAGGACCCCTACATCCTGATCGCGAACCAGAAGATCTCGAACATCAAGGACCTTCTGCCCGTCGTCGACAAGGTGATCCAGGACGGCAAGGAGCTCCTGATCATCGCCGAGGACGTCGAGGGTGAGGCTCTCGCCACCCTCGTGCTCAACAAGATCCGCGGCATCTTCAAGTCGGCTGCCGTCAAGGCCCCCGGCTTCGGCGACCGTCGCAAGGCCCAGCTGCAGGACATCGCGATCCTCACGGGTGGCCAGGTCATCACCGAGGAGGTCGGTCTCAAGCTCGAGAACGCCACCCTCGACCTGCTCGGCCGTGCGCGCAAGGTCATCATCACCAAGGACGAGACCACGATCGTCGAGGGTGCCGGTGACGCGTCGCAGATCGAGGGTCGCGTGACCCAGATCCGTCGCGAGATCGAGAACACCGACAGCGACTACGACCGCGAGAAGCTGCAGGAGCGCCTCGCCAAGCTCGCCGGCGGCGTCGCCGTCATCAAGGCGGGTGCGGCCACCGAGGTCGAGCTCAAGGAGCGCAAGCACCGCATCGAGGACGCCGTCCGCAACGCGAAGGCGGCCGTCGAGGAGGGCATCGTCCCCGGTGGTGGCGTCGCGCTGATCCAGGCCGGCGAGAAGGCGTTCGCGAGCCTCGAGCTCGAGGGCGACGAGGCGACCGGCGCGAACATCGTCAAGGTGGCCATCCAGGCTCCCCTGAAGCAGATCGCGCTGAACGCCGGTCTCGAGCCCGGTGTCGTGTCGAACAAGGTCGCCGAGCTCCCCGCGGGCCAGGGCCTCAACGCCGCCACGGGCGAGTACGTCGACATGTTCGCCGCGGGCATCATCGACCCGGCCAAGGTCACGCGCTCCGCGCTGCAGAACGCCGCGTCGATCGCAGGTCTGTTCCTGACCACGGAGGCCGTCGTCGCCGACAAGCCCGAGAAGGTCGCGGCGCCGGCAGGCGACCCGACCGGTGGCATGGACTTCTGATCCACCGCTGAACGGCTCACGAAGGGCCCCTCCTCCGGGAGGGGCCCTTCGTCGTCCGGCTACGGCCCAGGCTTCCGCAGAGTCTCATGCAGAAGTCAAGGGAGCATCCTTCTCGGTCGAAGCGGACGAGTCTGGGTCCAGGCGTCGAGCACGCAGCAGTGGTGGTCGTCATCGCGCAGCGTCGCACGGGCCGTCACGTCGATTCGAGGAGGTTCCCATGACAGACCACGATGACTCCGCCGCCCACGCCGACGACGCGCCCCCGCGGAACGGTTCGGACAGCGACGGGACCGAGAAGCCCGGAGGTCTCGGCAAGGACGGCACCATCCCCGCCGATCCGGACGGCGTCGCCGCCGGGCACAGCGACACCGCGTCCCACTTCAACGCGGAGGAAGACGAAGACGCGTCCTGACGGGCGGGAGACGTCTCGTCAGCACGAAGGGCCCCTCCTCCGGGAGGGGCCCTTCGTCGTCCGCCGACGGTCAGCGGAACATGCTGGCCGCGGCCATCTCGGTCTGCGCGTACTGCTGACCGACCGCGCCGAGCGCCGTGCTGATGTCGGCGAGCGCGGCATCCAGTTCGCGTTGCGCTGCGCGCCAGCGCTCGACGACGGACTGGAAGGCGACCGACGCGCTCCCTGTCCACGACCCCTGCAGCTGGGTCAGGTGCCCGAGCATCGCGGTGGTCTCGGACTGGACACGGTCGCCCGTCGCACGGATCGTGCTGGTGGCGGCGAGGACGGCGTCACTGTCGACGGTGAAGGTGGACATCGCGGTTCCTTTCGATCGGATGCCGCCACGCTAGGAGCCGGGCAGGAGCGATCCGCGAGCAGGCCGCGGCCCTGGGGACGCCGGCGAAAGGCGCGTGCCTGGGGAGGAGGCGTCAGGCGTCCTCTCGCGGGGCGCGCGGCAGCGGCTGGGTTGCGAGATCGAGTGCGGCGCCGGCCGTCGCCCGGTCGACCGCGAGCGGCAGCCACACCGTGAACGTCGCGCCGCCGCCGGGGGTGTCGGTCACCTCGATCGTGCCCTGCAGGGTCGCCACGATCGACGCGACGATCGACAGTCCGAGCCCCGACCCGCCGGTCTCGCGGGTGCGCGAGGAGTCCGCGCGCCAGAAGCGCTGGAAGATCTTGGCGCGGATCTGCTCCGGGATGCCCTCACCGTGATCGGCGACCGCGATCCAGCCGCGCGCGGTCTCGAGGTCCGCGCCGACGGAGAGCTCGATCGGCGAGCCCTCGGGGGTGTAGCGGCGCGCGTTGCCGAGGAGGTTCGCCACGACCTGCCGGATGCGGTTCTCGTCGCCGAGCACGATCGGCGCCGGGGTGGCGGGGACGACGGGCACGACGATCGGCGACGTCTCCAGTGCGGGGGGCGGGGCATCCGCTCGGCCCCGTCGGCGCAGCAGTCGTCCGGCGCCGGCGATCGGTCCGCCGCGGCGCTTGGGCGATGCCGGGTCGGGCTCGGTGAGCATGGCGAGGGGGATCGCCGAGCTCGGCGCCTGCCCGGTGAAGGTGACCTCGCGATCGGGCGCCGCCGCGCGGGCGTCGAGGGCGGCGTCGCGGGCGATGGGCCGGAGGTCGACCGGGACGACGGCGATGTCGCGCTGCTCGTCGAGGCGCGCGAGGGCGAGGAGGTCCTCGACGAGGGCCCCCATCCGGATTGCCTCCTTCTCGATGCGTTCCATGGCCTGCGCCGTCTGCTCCGGGTCCTGGATCGCCCCCATCCGGTAGAGCTCGGCGTACCCGCGGACGGTCACGAGCGGGGTCCGCAGTTCGTGGCTCGCATCGCCGATGAAGCGCCGCATCCGCTCGACCGTGGAGTCCCGCTCGCCGAGGGCCTCGTCGATGCGGTCGAGCATGACGTTGATCGCGGTCTTCAGGCGCCCGACCTCGGTGCCGGGAGCGATGTCGCTCATGCGCTGACTGAAGTCGCCCTTCGCAATCGTCATGGCGGTCGATTCGACCTGCCCGAGACCGCGGAACGCGAGGGTGACGAGACCGCGGGTGAGGACCGCGCTGCAGAGGATCGTGAAGAGGGCGAGCGCCGTGTAGATGCCGATGTAGTTGGCGACGGTGCGGTTGACGTCGTTCAGGGGCAGTGCCACCAGCTGCGTGTAGTAGTCCCGGGAGCCGGGGATCGGCAGGGTGTCGACGCTGGCGCGGTAGCGGACGGTGCCGTCGGCCGAGGCGAGGTCGAAGGGCGCCGTCCCGTTGAGGACGGTCTGATCGAGGGAGAACGTCGAAGGGAACTCCGGCGGGGAGAGCGAGGAGTCACCGCCCGCGACGGCGAGGAGCCGCCCGTCGCCCTTGCCGCTGTAGACGGCGACGGAGAAGTCGGTCGGCGCCGCCGCGATCGGGGTGAAGGTCGCCTCGCCGTCGTCGAGGTCGACGTTCATGAGGTTGCTCGCGATGTCGGTCGTGACCGTCTGGGTGAGCGACTGGTCGACCGCGTTCAGCTGCGCGTTGCGCAGGAAGATCATCGTGCCGACGCCGGCGCCGATCATCCCGAAGGCGAGGACGCTGACGGTGACGCCGGTGACCTTCGCGCGCAGACTGAGGCCGCGCCACCACCGGGTGACGCGGTCCTGCTTCTCGGTCGGGCCCAGGGGGCGCCTCCGTTCAGGCGGTGCGGTCGGCCTTCAGCATGTATCCGAAACCGCGCTTGGTCTGGATGAGCGGCTCGGAGGAGTGCGGGTCGATCTTGCGGCGCAGGTAGGAGATGTAGCTCTCGACGATGCCGGCGTCGCCGTTGAAGTCGTACTCCCACACATGGTCGAGGATCTGCGCCTTGCTCAGCACCCGGTTCGGGTTGAGCATCAGGTAGCGCAGCAGCTTGAATTCGGTGGGGGACAGGTCGATCGAGACGTCGCCGACCTGGACGTCGTGCGTGTCCTGGTCCATCGTGATCTCGCCGGCCTTGATGATCGAGTCCTCGTCGGCCTGCATCGTGCGGCGCAGGATCGCCTGGATACGGGCGACGATCTCGTCGAGGCTGAAGGGCTTGGTGACGTAGTCGTCGCCGCCGGAGTTGAGGCCCTCGATCTTGTCCTCGGTCGCATCCTTCGCGGTGAGGAAGAGGATGGGGGCGGTGTAGCCCGCGCCGCGGAGGCGCTTGGTGACGCTGAACCCGTTCATGTCGGGCAGCATGACGTCGAGGATGATGAGGTCGGGTTCTTCCTCGAGGACGGCCGAGATGGTCTGGGCGCCGTTCGCGACGGCGCGGACCTGGTATCCGGCGAACCGAAGACTCGTGACCAGCAGGTCCCGGATGTTCGGCTCGTCGTCGACGACGAGGATTCGCGCAGCGGTCATGAGCCCATACTGGCACCGGAATCCATCGGTTTGCTGGACATTCCGGCGTCGGGTCGCCTCAGGGTACGATCCCCGCCCGGCGTGGGACAGGATGGAACGGTGACTGTTCCGCAGCCCCGACCTCCCCAGCCCCTTCCCGCCGACGCGACCGGTTCCGGTCTCGCATTCCACCGGCTCGTCTTCGCGCGCCAGCGCCGCGGCTGGTGGGTGCCGATCGTCACCGGCATCCTCGGTGTCGTCTTCTTCCTCGTCGGCTCGCTCCTGATCGGGCTGGTCTTCGGGATCCTCGTGTTCGCTGCGGACCCCGGCGCCGGTGCCGAGGTGATGCTGCGACGGCTCACGGTCATGGACGTCACCGATCCGGTGGGGCTCGCGGTCATCCTCCTCTCGCTCGCCATCCTCTGGCCGTCGTACCTTTTCGCCTCGTGGATCGTCGCGGGCAAGCGGATCGGCCACATCTCGTCGGTCGCGGGTCGACTGCGGTGGCGATGGATGCTGGTGTGCACCGGTGCCGCCGTCGTGGTCTACATCGTGGTGTCGGCGCTGACCTTCCTGATCCCCGTCGAGGAGGGCTCGAGCGGTGACCTGGTCGCGCCGCAGGACAACCCGTCGTTCGTCGCGTCGCTCCTGGTCGTGCTGCTGCTCGTCCCGTTCCAGGCGACCGCCGAGGAATACGTCTTCCGCGGCTACCTCATGCAGACGGTCGGGCGCTGGCTGCGGCATCCTGCCTGGGCGATTCTCCTGCCCGTGCCGCTGTTCGTCTTCGGGCACGTGTATGACGTGCTGGGGCAGACGAGCGTGGCCGCGTTCGCCGTCGCGGCGGGCTGGCTGACCTGGCGGACCGGGGGACTCGAGGCGGCCATCGCGCTGCACGTGATCAACAACATCGTCGCGTTCGGGTTCTCGGTCTTCGGCCTCAGCGACGCGAACGCGACCGACACGACCGTGCTCGGCCTGGTGTCGTCACTCGTGATGATCGGCATCTACGTCGGGGTCGTGGAGTGGCTGTGGCGCCGCGGCGACGGTCGTCGCACGCTGCGTCTGACACCCGCACCCGAGCCTGTCTACGCTCCGCCGGTCTACGGTCAGCCGATCTACGGACAGCAGCCTGTGTACGGCCAGCCGCCGATGTATGGGCAGCAGCCGGTGTACGGCCAGCCGCCGGTGTATGGCCAGCCGCCGGTGTATGGTCAGCCGCCTGTGTATGGTCAGCCGCCTGTGTACGGGCAGCCTCCCGCCGACGGGCAGCCGCCCCTCGTTCCCGAGCCGCAGCCGACGCCGCCGGCCGAGCCGTACTCCGGCCCGCCGCTCGAGCCGCACCAGGCGCCGCGATGGGGCGAGTATGCGCCCGCCCCCGCCTCCGCGCCGAGCCCGGACCCGACGCCGACCGCCTCGGACCGGGGCTCGTCGTCGGACACCAGCGGCCCGTCGGGCGACGGCGGGGCATCCGGATCGTCCTCATCGTCGGACTGACGCCGAACCTCCGCGTCGCTCAGGCGGCGCGGAGGTCGTCGGCGTCGAGGATCGTGTAGCTGTAGCCCTGCTCGGCGAGGAACCGCTGGCGGTTCTGCGCGAAGTCCTGGTCGACGGTGTCGCGGGCGATGAGCGTGTAGAAGCTCGCCTTGTGCCCGTTCGACTTCGGACGCAGGAGGCGCCCGAGGCGCTGCGCCTCCTCCTGACGCGACCCGAACGAACCCGACACCTGGATCGCGACGGAGGCGTCCGGCAGGTCGATCGAGAAGTTCGCGACCTTCGAGACGACGAGCACCGGGATGCGGGCGTGCCGGAACGCGTCGAACAGCTCTTCGCGCTCGTCGACGGGCGTCGAGCCGGTGATCTTGGGTGCGCCGAGTTCCTCGGACAGCACGTCGATCTGGTCGAGGTACTGCCCGATGACGAGGATCTGCTCGCCCTGGTGCTTGGCGACGAGGTCGCGGACGACGTCGATCTTGGCGTGCGCGGTCGCCGCGAGGCGGTACCGCTCGTCGTCGGCGGAGGCCGCGTACTCGAGGCGATCGGATGCCGGCAGGTCGATGCGCACCTCGTAGCAGACCGCGGGCGAGATGAAGCCCTGCGCCTCGATCTCCTTCCACGGGGCGTCGAACCGCTTGGGCCCGATGAGGCTGAATACGTCGCCCTCGCGGCCGTCCTCGCGCACCAGTGTCGCGGTGAGGCCGAGTCGCCGCCGTGCCTGCAGGTCGGCGGTCAGCTTGAACACGGGGGCGGGCAGCAGGTGCACCTCGTCGTACACGATGAGACCCCAGTCGAGCGCGTCGAGGAGCGCGAGGTGGGCGTACTCGCCCTTCCGCTTCGCCGTCAGGATCTGGTACGTCGCGATCGTGACGGGCTTGACCTCCTTGGACTGGCCGGAGTACTCGCCGATCTCCTCGGGTGTGAGTGAGGTGCGCTTGAGCAGCTCGTCGCGCCACTGCCGGGCGCTGACGGTGTTCGTCACGAGGATGAGGGTCGTCGTCTTCGTGTCGGCCATCGCCGCGGCGCCCACGAGCGTCTTGCCCGCCCCGCAGGGGAGTACGACGACACCCGATCCGCCCTCGCTGAAGATGTCGACGGCCTTGCGCTGGTACGGGCGCAGCGTCCAGCCGTCCTCGTGCAGCTCGATCTCGTGCGGGGTGCCGGGGGTGAACCCGGCGTGGTCCTCGGCCGGCCAGCCGATCTTCAGCAGCTCCTGCTTGATCTGGCCGCGCGCCCACGCGTCGATGACATAGGTGTCGGGCGTCGGGTGCGCGATGAGGAGCGGCTGGATGCGGCGGTTCCGCGCGATCTCGGCGAGCACGGCCTTGTCGGTCGAGCGCAGGATGAGGGTGCCCTCGTCGTCGCGCTCGATGACCAGGCGCCCGTAGCGGCCGACCGTCTCGCGGATGTCGATGGAGACCGACGGCGGCACGGGGAACTTCGCCCACCGCTCGAGGGTCGCCAGCATGTCCTCGGCGTCGTGGCCTGCGGCGCGGGCGTTCCACAGGCCCAGCCGCGTCACGCGGTAGGTGTGGATGTGCTCGGGGGCGCGTTCGAGCTCGGCGAAGATCGCGAGTTCGTGCCGCGCGTTCTCCGCGTCGGGATGCGCCACTTCGAGCAGCACGGTGCGGTCGCTCTGGACGATGAGGGGGCCGTCAGCCATAACGGACGATTCTACCGGCCCCGCCGGTCGCCCCGGCCCGACCGGCCACGGTGCGGGACCGGTCAGGCCGGGCGCACGCTCACGATGCTCGACAGCGGGAGGGTGCGTTCGACGTCGGCGGCGCGGTCGCGGCCGCGCAGGCGTCCGCCGCCGAGACCCGCCGCCTCGAGCGTCACGTCGCGCGAGGAGCCGTCCGGCATGCGCACCGTGATCTCGATCGTCGCGCGGGTGCGGACGGCCTGGTCGAGCTCGCGTTCCAGCCAGGCGGCATCCGCGTCGTCCGACAGACTCGCCCGGAGCGTCTCGATGAGGGTGCGGTACCGCTCGGATGCCGGGGGTTCGGGTCCGGCGTCCTCGACCGCCTCGTGCCGACCGAGCGCGCGCGGCGAGCCGTCGGCGTCCACGGCGAGCACGGGATAGCGGGCGTCCGCGAGCATCCAGTAGGTCGTCTCGGGGCTCGTGCGCGTGACGAGGTCGTCGCCATCGAGCACGAGTCCGAGCGGACGCAGCGCCTGGTCGACGCCTATCGCCTCCAGGAGGTCGGGATCGCCCGAGACCCGCGTGTACCCCTGCTGGTCCGGTCCGACGCGCAGCCGGCCGTGACGCGCGGCGGCGCGCTCGATCTCGTAGGCCAGCGGCTGCGGCACGCCCGTGAGCGACAGGTCGGTGAGGAAGGCGGTGAGGGATGCCGCGGTCTCGCCGGCGGCGAAGGCGGCGCCGATCGTCTCGGCCGTGAACCGGTACGTCGCGGCCTGCGCACGCGATTCGCGCCGCGCCGTCGTCCGCAGGCGCTGGTCGAGTCGGGGCTCGAGCGGACCGGGGGCGATCGCCGTCAGGTCGTTCTGGAGGTAGACCTTGTCGACCTCGTGGGGGAGGAGGGAGCGCAGGGTGCCGGCGTCGGCATCCGCTCCGGCAGCGAGTCCCGCCGCCCACGTGGGCGGCGTGCCGTCGGGGGCGGTCATGGCCCACTGCGTGAGCATGGCGGCGAGGTGGCCGACGCGATCGGGCCACGCCGGGTCGAACGGATGGGCACCGGGCCACTCGGCGGCGGGGCGCCATCCGCCGTCGGGCGTGCGGAGCGCGCGGGGGAGTCGGTCGCGCAGGCGGTGGGCGACGTCGAGCCAGCGCTCGAGGGTGCGCGTTCCGAGCCACCGCGTCCCCGCGTCGGAGACCGTCCAAGTCCGCTCCGAGCCCGACAGCAGTCCCGCGTGCGCCGCGATCGCGACGAGGGTGTCGGCGTCCTCCGACGTGTGCGCGGCTCCGATCTCGACGAGGCGGCGGCGGTCGCCGGCGCTGAGCGCCCCCGAACCGATGCGTCCGAGCGGGCTGCGCGAGGCGGCGTGCAGGATGTCGGCGAGCGAGGCGACGGCGTCGAAGGCGCGCTCGGCACTCGCGGCATCCGATTCCGCTCCGCCGTCGAAGACCGTCGGGGCGGTGACGGGGGTCGCCGAGCCGAGCGCCGTCGCGACCGCCTCATAGGGGCGTCCGGCGTCATCGACGAGGGCGCGGGCCACCAGGCCGTCCCGGACGGCGGGGGAGACGGCCACACCGTTTCGCACGGCCGCGCGCAGGGCGGCGGCGTCGACGTCGGACACCTCCGCCAGTGCACGGGTCAGCTGCGCGGGATCGAGCAGGGCGTCAGCGGCGTCGAAGAAGTCGGTCCAGGAGGTGCGGGGGGAGACGTGGCGGGCGTCGAAGAGGGCGGCGAGGGCGTCCGGATCGAGTGTCGCGAGGCGGGTCGCGAGAGCACGAGCGTCGGATGCGGTCACGTCAACGACCCTTGTTGGCCCGTCTCCGTCGCACGAAGGTCATGATCAGCAGGGTCAGCAGCAGCGCGAAGGCGATCGGCGGCGCGACGTAGACGATCAGCGTCACGACGGGCCAGAACCCGGTCGCGAAGTCGGCCTGCTCGAGGCCGCCCGGACCGGACGCGATGATGATCGAGAAGAAGCAGACGACCGAGAGCACCAGCAGCCCGAGGGACATGAACGCCAGGATGCGGTCGATGCGACGGACGGGAAGATCGCCGGCCGAGGGCGGAGTGCTCATCCGATCAGAGTAGCGGCTCGCCGGGGTGCCGTAGTCTGGTCGTGGGGCTGAGACGGTCCCACTTTTCCATGCCCGCACGCGGGCTCGAGCAGCGAGGTTTCGACACATGCCCACCGGCAAGGTCAGGTTCTACGACGAGGCGAAGGGATTCGGCTTCATCACCGACGACGACGGTCAGGACGTCTTCCTGCACGCGACGGCGCTCCCCGCCGGGACCACCACGATGAAGCCCGGCACGCGCCTGGAGTTCGGCGTCGCCGACGGCCGCCGCGGCCTGCAGGCGCTCGCGGTCCGTGTGCTCGACGCACCCGTCAGCCTCAGCAAGCGCAACCGTCCGAAGGCCGACGACATGGCCGTGATCGTCGAGGACCTCGTGAAGCTCCTGGACGGGATCGGCGGCGACCTGCGTCACGGCCGCTACCCGAGCACGTCGCACGGCAAGAAGGTCGCGGCGATCCTGCGCAAGGTTGCCGATGACCTCGATGCCTGAGCAGCCTTCAGAGGCGGAGCTGCCCGCGGAGGCGGAGCAGGCCGCCGAGGCCGAGCAGGCCGCCGAGGCGGAGCAGCCTGCCGAGGCGGAGCAGCCTGAAGCGGCGGAGCCTGCCGCGGTCGAAGAGCCGGAGTCCGTTCCGGACGAGCCGATCGTCGTCGACGAGCGGCTGTTCCACGCGCACGACCTCGCGCGCGCAGCGCTGCGCGAGGTGACTCCGGAGTCGACGATCGGCGAGCCCGCCGGCTACGTCGTCGAGGACGGCGGGGTCGTCTCGCTGCGGTTCGCCAACCGGATGGACGGCTATCCCGGGTGGTTCTGGACCGTCAGCGTGGCGGTCGTCGAGGGCGCCGAGCCGACCGTGCTCGAGGTCGAGCTGCTTCCCGGTGACGGCGCGCTGCTCGCTCCCGAGTGGCTGCCGTGGGCCGAACGTCTGGCCGAGTACCAGGCGGCCCAGGCCGCGGCGGGCGGGGACGACGAGTCCGAGGACGACGAGGACGACGACGCCTCCGATGAGGACGAGGACGACGCGGAGGACGCCGAAGACCTCGATGCGGCCGACTTCGACAGCGACGGGTCGCCGATCCTGCACGCCGGGGACGTCGACGGCGTCGACATCGACGAGCTCGACGACACCGCCGCCGATGCCGAGCAGACGGCCGACGACGACGATGAGTCGGACGACGACGACGACGACGAGGACGACGAGGACGACGAGGACGACGAGTCGGGGGAGTCGCTGCGCGAGTACTGACGCGCGGCATCCACTGTCACACGACGGCGGCCCCGGGGAATCGCTCCTCGGGGCCGCCGTCGTACAGCCGGGTCAGTCGGCGAGGTGCTCGACCGTGTAGTCGATCGCCTGGATGAGCGTCCGCACATCGGACGGCTCGATCGAGACGAAGGTCGCGACGCGCAACTGGTTGCGGCCGAGCTTGCGGTACGGCTCGGTGTCGACGATGCCGTTGGCGCGCAGGCTCTTCGCGATCGCGGCGGCATCCACCGAGTCGTCGAAGTCGATCGTGACGACGACGGGGGAGCGGTCGGCGGGGCTCTGGACGAACGGGGTCGCGAACGAGGCGGCATCCGCCCACTCGTACAGCGCACCCGACGACTCCGCGGTGCGGGCACCCGCCCAGGCGAGCCCGCCGTTGCCGTTGATCCACTGCAGCTGCGTGTCGAGCAGCTGCAGCGTCGCGATGGCGGGGGTGTTGAGCGTCTGCTGCAGGCGCGAGTTGTCGAGCGCGTTCTTGAGGCTCAGGAACTCCGGGATGTACCGACCGGATGCCGCGACCCGCTCGATCCGCTCGATGGCGGCAGGCGACACCGCGGCGTACCAGAGGCCGCCGTCGGAGCCGAGGTTCTTCTGCGGCGCGAAGTAGTAGACGTCGGTCTCGGTGACGTCGAAGTCGATGCCGCCGGCGGCGCTCGTCGCGTCGACGACCGTCAGGGCGCCGGCGTCGCCGTGCACGCGGGTGATCGCGGTCGCGACGCCGGTCGACGTCTCGTTGTGCGGCCAGGCGTAGACGTCGACACCCTCGGCCGCCTCCGGGGCGACGCTCGTGCCGGGCTCCGCCTTGCGGACGTCGGGGGCCTCGAGCCACGGGGCGGCTGCGGCCGCGGCGAACTTGCCGCCGAACTCGCCGAAGACGAGGTTCTGGGCGCGCTTCTCGATGAGGCCGAAGGCGGCGGCATCCCAGAACGCCGTCGAGCCGCCGTTGCCGAGGATGATCTCGTAGCCGTCGGGCAGGCGGAGGAGCTCGGCGAGACCGGAGCGGGTGCGACCGACGAGGTCCTTCACGGGGGCCTGGCGGTGCGACGTCCCGAAC
Source organism: Microbacterium sp. CnD16-F (assembly GCF_024124465.1). Taxonomy (NCBI): domain Bacteria; kingdom Bacillati; phylum Actinomycetota; class Actinomycetes; order Micrococcales; family Microbacteriaceae; genus Microbacterium; species Microbacterium sp. CnD16-F. Next base: position 5,926 of record NZ_JAMXSA010000047.1, on the reverse strand, counting down.
AGCGACGCTCCCTGCGTGACGAGCGCCTCGAGCTGCTCGGCTCGGACCTTGGACGGGCCGCAGCCGAAGCGTCCGTCGACGGGCAGGAACTCGGGGGGCAGGGTCACAGTCGCCATGCCGAGAAGTCTAGGGCGAGAGCCCCCGGCGCCCCGGCCGCGTGACGCCCCGTGAGCGGATGCCGGATAGGCTGGGAACGCACTGTCTCCCGCGCGAAAAGGCCACTGATGACCGACCTCATCGACACCACCGAGATGTATCTGCGCACCATCCTCGAACTCGAGGAGGAGGGCATCACGCCGCTCCGCGCACGCATCTCGGAGCGCCTCGGGCACTCGGGTCCCACGGTGTCGCAGACGATCGGGCGCATGGAACGCGACGGTCTCGTCGTCGTGTCGGAGGATCGCAAGCTCGAGCTCACCGACCCGGGGCGCCAGAAGGCCGTCGACGTCATGCGCAAGCACCGCCTCGCCGAGCGGCTGCTCTCGGACGTCATCGGTCTCGACTGGGCCTACGTCCACGAAGAGGCGTGCCGCTGGGAGCACGTCATGAGTGAGCTCGTCGAGCGTCGCCTCATCGAGCTGCTCGATCACCCGACCGAGTCCCCGTACGGCAACCCGATCCCGGGACTCGACCAGCTGGGCGACGTCCCGGCGAACGCATTCGACAGCGGTGTCGTGGGTCTGGTCCGCCGACTGATGGATGCCGGTGGCCCGATCACCGGCAGCGTGCGGCGTTTGGCGGAGCCGATCCAGGTCGATCCCGAACTGCTCGCGCAGCTGCGCGACGCGGGAGTCGTCCCCGGACGCACGGGCACCTTCCGCTTCAACGAGGGGTACGTCCTCGTCGAGATGGACGGTGTCGACGAGGCCCTCGAGCTGCCCGTCGAGGTCGCCTCCCACATCTTCCTCGTGGACGTCCGCGAGATCTGAGCCGTCGTCACCGGCCCTCGGTTCGGGGGCGGGAGCGTGACATATTCGTTACCTTCGGGTAGCCTCGGAGAGTCCATCGGCGAGAAGCCCGCCACGGACCGCTCCGCGAGTTGCCTCTCCGGCTCGTCATTCGCGAAGTGCCCCGTACATCTGTGCCCGACACTGAGTGCCGACGAGCCAGCATCCTGCCAGCAGGGATGCGGAGGCGCCGGAGGACAGCTTGGCTGAAGAGTTCCACCCGTCGAACGAGATTTCTGAGGCGTCGACGGCCCCCCGCAAAGGTCGTCTGAGCCGCCGCGTCGCCGCGAAAGCGCCCGCGACCCGTTCGACCGCCACCCGTCCGCACCCCGTCCGCAGCTTCGTGACCGTCGCCGCCGTCGCAGGCATGGTCGCCACCGTGGCCATCCCCGCCTTCGCGGCGGCCGACCGCGGTGACGTCGCCGAGGCGCGCACGCTGCAGCAGATCTCCGCCGACGACGCGCAGTCGCTCGTCGTCGCCTCGGAGGGCAGCCCCGAGACGCTCGAGCGCGGCGGCTACTCCGCCACGACTCCCGAGGAGATCGCGGCCGCCAAGGCGAAGAAGGCAGCGGAAGAGGCGGCCAAGGCTGCTCTCGCCGCGCGCCTCGCCGCGGCATCCAGCGCGTCGAGCTCCAGCTCGCGGTCGTCGAGCTTTTCGTCCTCGGTGCCGCTCGTCGCTCCGGGATCGGGCACCGTACGTCGCCCGCTCGCTAACTTCGACAACTTCGGCCGTCCGTACGCCGGTCACAAGGGAACCGACTACATGGACGGTCGCGGCGAGCCGATCTACTCGGTCGCCGACGGCACCGTGGTCGCCTCGTCCGAGTCCGGACCGGGGTGGGGTGTGTACGTGAAGATCGCCCACAACATCGGCGGCACGAGCGTCACCTCGCTCTACGCGCACATGGACTGGGGCACGCGTCGCGTCTCGGTCGGTGAGAAGGTCTCGGCCGGGCAGCTGATCGGTCAGGTCGGCGACACCGGCCGCGCCAACGGCACCCACCTGCACCTCGAGATCCGCGTGAACGGCGGATACACGAACGCCGAGTCCTGGCTGCAGGCCAACGCGGGCTGACGACACACGGCATCCGTTCGTCTGCTGTTCGCCCTCGGGCCTCCTTGGGTGTATTACCCTGACCCCGACGCTCGTTCGAGCCGAGGGGAGCCGCATGGACATCCAACCCCGCATTCGCAACCGGAATGCGCTAGGTCGGCATGTGCTGCGGCATCGTGTGCACGATTGCCACGACGTCGGTCGTGCGATGAAGGCGCTGTCATCATGACAGCGCCTTTTTTCGTGCCCGCACCCCTCTCGACCCGTGCCGCGTCGACGCAACGGAAGGCCGCTGAAGCCGTCACGGCAGTTCGAGAGGACACCCCATGCGCACCCTGGTGCTGAACGCAGGTTACGAACCCCTGGCCGTCGTCTCCTTCAAACGAGCGCTCGTGCTCGTCATGACGGAGAAGGCCACCATCATCGAGCGCGTCGAGGAGGATCCCGTCTGGGGGACCCGAGACGTGTACGACCGTCCCGCGGTCATCGTGCTGACCCGCTACGTGCGGATCCCCGCCGGGCGTCGCGTGCCCGTCACGCGCCGCGGGGTGCTGCGACGCGACGGCAACCGGTGCGCCTACTGCGGCAAGAGCGCGACGACGATCGACCACGTGCTGCCGCGGTCGCGCGGGGGAGCGGACTCGTGGGAGAACCTCGTCGCCGCGTGCCTGCGGTGCAACAACGTGAAGGGCGACCGGACTCCCCAGGAGATGCACTGGGAGCTGCGGTGGACGCCATCGGCCCCGCGCGGCGCCGGCTGGCGCGTGCGGGGGACGGAGCGCACCGACCCGGCGTGGGAGCCGTACCTGGCGCTCGCCGCGTAGGCGGTTCGGTCGGAATACTCGTGGACGGGTCGCGTTGGGCCGTATATACCCCGGGTCGGCGGCCCGCGCCTGCTCGAGGAGATCGGGGCGAGCGAGGTGGATGCCGCCGAGGCGTGGCGCGCGGACGGGGCGATCATCCTGCACGTCGTCCGGGACGGCGCGGTCGTGGGCGGACTGAAGCTCGCGGACGAGGTGCGGCCCGAGTCGCGGGAGGCCCTCGACACGCTGCATCGGATGGGCGTGCAGGTGGTCATGATCACGGGCGACGCCGAGGCGGTCGCGCGGTCGGTCGGGGACGAGCTCGGGATCGACCGGGTGTTCGCGCAGGTGCGCCCCGAGGACAAGTCCGATGCGGTCGCCGCCCTGCAGACGGAGGGGCGCACGGTCGCGATGGTCGGGGACGGGGTCAACGACGCACCGGCGCTGGCCCGCGCGGATGTCGGGATCGCGATCGGAGCGGGCACCGACGTCGCGATCGCCTCGGCGGGTGTCGTGCTGGCGGGATCCGATCCGCGCAGTGTCGTCTCGGTGATCGCGCTGTCGCGCCGGTCGTACCGCAAGATGCAGCAGAACCTGTGGTGGGCGGCCGGGTACAACCTGCTGTCGGTGCCGCTCGCGGCGGGCGTACTGGCGCCGGTCGGGTTCGTGCTGCCGATGTCGGTCGGCGCGATCCTCATGTCGCTGTCCACGGTCGTCGTCGCGCTCAACGCGCAACTGCTGCGACGGATGGACCTGCGGCCGGAGGTCAGCGTCCGCGAGGTGTGAGGGCGGGGCTCACTCCCCGGAGGCGACCCACGCGTACGGCAGGAACTTGCCGTCGATCGTGATGACGACGCGGTCGCCGTCGGGGTGGGGGACCCGGTCGAGCGAGATGCTGCAGTTGATGGCGCTCATGATGCCGTCGCCGAAGCGGTCGTGGATGAGGGCCTTCAGGGCCGGTCCGTAGACCTGCACAAGTTCGTGGAGGCGGTAGATCGTGGGGTCGCTCGACAGGTCGGCCTCCGCAGCACGGTTGGGTTGGCGCGTCAGCGCGTCGACGTGAGCCGCGTCGAGACCGAGCGCGGCGCCGAGGCGTTCGGCTTCCGTCTCGGCGAGGGCGTGCATGCCGAGGACGGCGGCCGCTGTCCAGACCGGTGGCCGGCCGATGAGCTCGCTCACGGCGTCCCACGAGAGCCCGGCCTTGCGGCGGAGCTCGTCGATGACGGCGCCGGCGGCCTGCTTGCTGAGGAGGGGGGTGAGCGTCATGAGGGTTCCTCTCGTCGGGGTCGTCCCCCACTCGACCAGCTCGAACGGCGCGGGAAGCAGGAAGATCGCGCACGGATGCCGGCATTTCGCGCACGTGTAACACGGTCGCCACGCGCGCGACCCGCCGAGGCAAAGCGCGCTGCCTAGCGTGGGCGCATGGCGGCCTTGGACCGGTGGATGCACGCGGTGGTGGATGCCGTCGCGCAGCCGCTGTGGGTGATCGGTCCCGGCGGGGCGGTGGCGCACGTCAACGCCGCCGCCGGGCGCCTGCTCGGCTACGACGATGCGCGCACGCTCGTCGGTGGGTCGAGCCACGAGATGCTGCACGCCCGTCGGCCCGACGGCTCTGCCTATCCCGCCCACGAGTGCCCCATCGTCCATGCGTCGTCCTCGGGCGGTGATCCGCACGGGGTCGAGGTCTTCGTGACCCGTGCGGGGCGGCCGGTCGACGTCGCGTGGCGGGTGGCGGACCTGCCTCTGCCGGAGCATCGCCTGCTCTCGTTCGCCCCGCAGCCGGGCGTGCCCGTCGGGCGGGGTGTGCCGTCGGCATCCGCTCTGCGTGCGCGGATCGCGGCGCGTCACCGGGACCCGGAGTTCGGCGTCGACGTGCTGGCCCGCGACGCGCACGTCTCGGTGCGCACCGTGCAGGCCGTTCTCGGGCGCGTAGGGGAGAGTCCGGCGACGCTCATCCGCGAGCACCGCCTCGCGTCGGCGCGGGAGCTGCTGCGCGAGGGGATGCCGGTCGCCGCCGCCGCGTACGGCGCGGGTTTCCGGGATGCCGACACCTTCGCGCGCGCGTTCCGTCGCCGCTTCGGCGTGGCGCCGGGTGCATTCGCGCGCGCCGCGCGCTGAGCCGCGGCATCCGCTCGAGGCGATGAGCTGGGCGCGAGCGATGTCGGAGGCCGTGCGTATCTTCGAACTCGACCGCTTGAGTCACTCGAACAAAGCTTCTACCATGTCGAGGTGAGATCCATCGTGCGAAACACCGCCACTGCCCAAGAGGTGCAGCGGCTGCGTGCGCAGATGGCAGAGATCCAGGGGCGCAAGCTCGATGCGCCGCCCCTTCCCACCCATCCTGCCCTGGCCGAGCTGCTGCCGGGCGGGGGACTGCGTCCCGGTTCGTCGTATGCGATCGGCGGATCGATGTCGCTGCTGTTCGGTCTGCTCGCGCAGCCGTCGCAGACGGGCAGCTGGTGCGGGGTGGTCGGAATGCCGGGGTTCGGTGCCGAAGCAGCCGAGAAGGCGGGGGTCGACCTCTCGCACCTCGTGCTGATCCCGGAGCCCGGGCCGCGCTGGCTCGCGGTGACCGCGACGATCGCCGACGTGCTCCCGGTCGTCGCGGTGCGACCACCGTCCCGGGCGAAGGACGCCGAGATCTCGCGGCTCGCGGCCCGCATGCGCGAGCGGGGCGTCGTGCTGCTCGTGCAGGGTCCGTGGCCGCAGACCGAGGCGATGATCGACGTGACGGATGCCCGGTGGTCGGGCCTCGGCGACGGATACGGCGTGCTCGAGGGGCGCGAACTGACCGTCACGGTGACGAGTCGGCGCTTTCCGGTGCCACGGTCGTCGCGGATGCTGCTGCCCGCCCCCGACGGGGCGATCGCGGTGCGCGCGCAGCCCGTCGCCCCCGTGGTCGACCTGCCGATGCGGGCGGTGAGCTGATGGATTCCGCGCTCGTCGACACCGGCACCGAGCCGGTCCGCAGCCTCGTCGTGTGGGTGCCGGACTGGCCGGTCGTCGCGCTCGCCCGCGAGGGCCTCGCCGACGCCGCGCAGCCGATCGCCATCTTCGCCAAGGGGACGGTCGCGGCGACGTCGCCCGCCGCGCGCGGCGACGGGGTGCGACGGGGGATGCGG
>NZ_JAMXSA010000046.1:0-21736 GCF_024124465.1 Microbacterium sp. CnD16-F | reverse complement strand
GCCTGGTCGGGGTTGTCGGCGACGGCGCTCAGCGCCTCTGCGCGGTAGGCGGCGCGGAGCTGCGTCAGCCGGGCGTCCGATTCCGCGGCCCGCGCGCCGACCTCGGCGCGGCGCTGCTGCACGCGGGCGAGCGCCTCGGGGGCGTTCGCGGCGAGGTCCCGCAGGGCTTCGAACGCGCCCGCCTTCTCCGCCAGGGCCGCCTCGGCGGCGCGCGAGCGCGCGAGGATCTCCTCGTACCAGGCGCGGCGCTGCTCGGGGGAGTCGGGCGTCTCGTCATCCATCTTCTGCTGCAGGGCGAACGCCTGCTGCAGCGAGGCGCGCGCCGCGGCGATCGCCTGTTCGAACTCGCCCGTCGCGGCATCTCCGAACTCCGCCTTCGCGAAGCCGAGCTCCTGCGCGCTCGTCGAGATGGCGTCGTCGGTGCGGACCAGGGCTGCGCCGGCCTGTCGCTCGAGCTCCTCCAGCGGGACCTGGGCCTTGCCGGATGCCGCACCCGCCCCGCGGCGTCGACGCCGCACGAGCGCCCACACGACGAGGGCCGCCAGCGCAGCCACGACGATCACCAAGACCCAGACGAGTCCGCCGCCACCGCCCCCGGACCGGGCCTCCTGGAGCCCGTCGGCCGCGGCGGTGCCGGCGCCCGCCCAGTCGCGGTCGCTCAGGGCGGGGAGCACGCGTTCCTGCTCGATGCGTGCGACGGCGTCCGGGGAGATCGGGCCGCTCGAGTCGGCGGAGAGGTAGTACGCGCGCCCCTCGGTCGCGACCGCGAGGAGGTACTGGTTCGGACCGAGGTTGTTGCGTTCGGCGGTCGCGTTCGCCCAGTCCTCGGCGCTCGACGGATCGGTGAAGTCGTCGACGTAGACGACCCACAGGCCGAGGCCGGTGTCGTCCTGCAGCTGCGCGAGACGGGCGTCGAGGCGGGCTTCCTGCGCGTCCGTGAGGACGTCGGATGCGTCGAGCACACGGGTCTCGTCGAGGGTGACCGGCTCGGTCGCGGCGGCCGGTGCGGCGACGGCGCCGCCGAAGAGGACCGCGAGCGACACCGCCACGACGGACGTCAGGCGGGATGGCATCGTCCAGACCTCCGGGAGTCGCTTGAATGCGGTCGGAACCGCCTGTCGCGAGTCTATGCCGCGACCCGTATGCCTCGGTACCGGCATCCGACCGGAGCGCCTGTGCGTTCGCTCTGTGTTCCTCCTCTAGGCTTCCCGGTTCGGAGGTGCCGATGGACGACCGGTATGGAAGCGACGTGCTCGCCGCGGGATGGCGCGACAAGGGGCGGCCCACGGTGGCGACGGTCCCCGCCGAGCGGGGTCTCGTCGTCGAGGTCGCGCTGGACGACTTCGTGGGTGCCGTGACCGGCGTGACGGCGGGCCACGTCGAGCTCGAGGACCGGCACGGCCGTGTGCGGCTGTTCCCGATCGGCGGCGGGTTCCTCGTGGACGGTCGGCCCGTTCACCTCGTCCCGCCCCGCGCCGCAGCCCCCGCAGGACGGACCCGCACCGCATCCGGGTCCTTCGCCGACCCGCAGGCGCGGGCGCGCGTCGCCCGGGCCTCGCGCATCCTCGTCGAGGGTCGCCACGACGCCGAACTCGTCGAGAAGGTCTGGGGCGACGACCTCCGCATCGAGGGGGTCGTGGTCGAGTACCTGCAGGGAGTCGACCTGCTGGAGGATCTGCTCCGTGCCGAGCCGCCGAGTGCGGAGCGTCGCTACGGCGTGCTCGTCGACCACCTCGTCCCGGGGTCGAAGGAGACGCGCATCGCCGAGCAGATCCTGCGGGGTCCGCACGGACCGTTCCTGAAGATCGTCGGACATCCCCACATCGACGTCTGGCAGTGCGTGCTGCCGCGCGCGGTCGGCATCGCCGCCTGGCCGGAGGTGCCGCGGGGGATCGAGTGGAAGAAGGGCGTCAGCCGCGCCCTCGGCTGGCCGGCCGAGGACCAGACCGACATCGCCCACAACTGGCAGCGCATCCTCGGGTCCGTCACGACCTACCGCGACCTCGACCCCGCCCTCCTCGGCCGCGTCGAGGAACTCATCGACTTCGTGACCGCATGAGCGGGCGACGCAAGGGCCGGCCCGCGGGGGCGCGGGACACCGCGGGATACCCTGGTCGCATGCCCGACCCCGATGCGCCCGAGGCCGCGCCGCGCTTCCGTGACAAGCCGGTGTCGTTCGTGCGGCGCAGCGGCCGCATGAGCGATGCACAGGAGCGCGCGTGGGACGAGCTCTCGGGCACGTACCTGCTCGAGGTCGAGCGGGATGCCGCGGCCACCAGCATCCGCCCCGGTTCCACGATCGACCCCGCCGCCGAGTTCGGCCGCGCGGCCCGGCTCGTCGTCGAGATCGGCTCCGGGCAGGGGCACGCGATCGTGCACGCCGCGGCGGCCGACCCGGCCACCGACTTCATCGCCGTCGAGGTGTTCCGCGCCGGGCTCGCCCGCACGATGCTCGACGCCGACCGTGAGGGCGTGCGGAACCTGCGGCTCGTCGAGGCGAACGCGCCCGAAGTCCTCGAGCACCTGCTGCCCGAGGCATCCGTCGACGAGGTGTGGATCTTCTTCCCCGACCCGTGGCACAAGACCAAGCACAACAAGCGCCGGCTCATCGCCGACGGGTTCCCCGCGCTCGCCGCCCGCGCGCTGCGGGACGGCGGGGTGCTGCGGCTCGCGACCGACTGGGAGGACTACGCGCTGCAGATGCGCGAGGTCCTCGCCGGCGCAGAGGAGTTCGAGGCGACCTTCGACGGGGAGTGGGCGGCGCGGTTCGAGGGTCGCATCATGACCGCGTTCGAGCGCAAGGGCATCGCCAAGGGGCGCGACATCCGCGACCTGACGTACCGCCGCCGGCCGCGGACGCCGTGATGGTGCGCGCCCACGCAGGAGCACGTCCGCTCGTCGGTGTGCGTCTCGTGCCGGCGCTGCTCGTCTGCCTTGCGGCACCGGCGTTCTTCGTGCTGCTGACGCCCTGGCTCGGGTGGATTCTGCTCGCCGCGGGACTCGGGAGCGCTGCGCTGATGGAGCGCGGGCGTGGTGGTGAGGTCGTCTCGGTGGGGTCGACCTTCGAGTCGTCCACGCAGGTGGGCGTCGCCCGGACCCCGTCGCTCACGCGCGACCTCTCGCTCATCGCGATCGGGATGCTGATCGTCAGTGTCATCCCGTTGAAGGCCGAGCTCGACGACGCGGCGATGGTGCGCTTCACCCTGGCGCTCGGCGGCGCGGTCCTCGTGCCCTACCTCGTGTCGCGGTTCGTCTACCGGGACCATGCGATCCGGTTCCCTTGGCGCGGCGGCGGGCGGTGGACGCTGTGGCAGTGGGCCTGGCTGGTCGCGGTCCTCGTGCTCGGGTGGCTGATCCTGCCGTTCTACTTCATCACGTCGGGCGTCTACGAGAACTGGCCCGTCGTGGACACCCCCGACCTCATCGCGCGCCTGTTCGTCGGTGTCGGCGCTGTCGGCATCTGGGACGAGCTGTTCTTCATCTGCACGTGCTTCGCCCTGCTGCGCCGTCACTTCGCGGATGCGACGGCGAACGTGCTGCAGGCGATCGTGTTCGTCTCGTTCCTGTGGGAGCTGGGATACCGCGCATGGGGTCCCGTGCTGACGATCCCGTTCGCGCTGCTGCAGGCCGTCATCTTCCTGCGGACGAAGTCGCTCGCCTACGTCGTGACGGTGCACCTGCTGTTCGATGCGGTGGTGTTCGGTGTGCTCGTCCACGCCCACAACCCGGGACTGCTCGACGCGGTCTTCCTCGTTCCGGCGCCCTGACCCGGGCCGTCAGGCGGGAGAAGCGGATGCCGTCGCGCGCGCCGACGTCGCGTGCGCGACACCCCAGACGACCAGGGCCATCGCGGCGACGGCGCTCGCCGCCATCAGCACGGCGCCGCCGGGGGCGTGATCCCCGCCGCCGATCATGAACGTGTCGGCGAGCGACATCCCGGGTCCGAACGAGGCCATGACGTACGCGGGCGCTCCGCCGACGATGATCGCGAGGTACGCGGCGGCGACGGCGCGGGTCGAGGCGTGGCGGACGATGAGGGCCGGGACCAGGACGAGCAGCGCGAGGCCGACACCGACTGCGGCGAACACCCAGGGGACGGGGGTGAACACGGCCTCGCCGCGGGATGCCGCAGCCTCGCGGATCTCGTCGAGGGTGAGTCCGGGTGCGGCTGCCAACGGGTTCCAGACGGCGATCTGGAGGACGAACACGGCGGCGTACGCCGCGACGGCGACGGTCCCGGTGATTGCGAGAAGGGTGCGGAACGAGCGCGTCGCCATGGCCCGAGCCTGGCACGGGTCGGGCGGGAGCGATACCTCGCGTCGCGCATCCGATCGAGGGTGTCAAGCCCTGCGATCGCGTCGCACCCCGGTGCGAGCCTGGCGGAGAGACGAAGGAGGGCCTCATGGCCGATGAGAAGGATCCGCACGCGACACTGATCGACCTGCTGCCGAAGTTCCGCTTCGCGATGGTCACCACGATGAACGAGGAGGGTGCCCACACGGCGCGGCCGTTGACGGTGCAGGATCGCGAGTTCGACGGCGACCTGTGGTTCATCGTCGGTCGTGACTCGTCCGTCGTCGCGCATGTCGCCGCCCGTCCTCAGGTCGGCGTCGCGCTGAGCACGAACGATGCCTGGGTGTCGATCGCCGGCAACGCGGAGGTGGTCGACGACCTCGCGCGGCTGCGCGAGTACTGGACGCCCGCCGTCGAGGCGTGGTTCCCCGACGGGCCCGAGGACCCGAACGTCACGCTGCTGAAGATCGATGCGGTGTCGGGGGAGTACTGGAGCAGCCCGGGAGGGGTCGTCGCCTCGGTGGTCAGCCTCGTCAAGTCCAAGATCACCGGTGAGCCGTACGAGGGGCGTAACGCGACCGTCGACCTCTGAGTGTCGCCGGCGGATCGGGTCTGTCAAGGCCCTGAGCGGGACGCGGGCGGCTGCGTAGCGTCGCCGGCACGTGACCGACAACGACCGGAAGGACCGCGATGAGCGACACGAACGGCTCGGACGAGCACAACACGCAGGGTGTCCCCGACGAGGGCGCTGACGCCGACACCGCGTCCGGCGGATCGCCCGACGAGAACCCGCCCGTCACGACGGACGAGGACGGTACCCCCATCGAGAACCCGTCGGGCGGCTGAGTCCGCCCGACGCAAGGCCTGCCGTCGCACGAGGATGTCCGTCTTCGTGCGACGGCAGTTCCGTATGCGGGCATCGCTGAGCCGGTGCGGATGCCGCACCCTGCCGCGCCGGGTGTCAGAACCGGGCGAGCAGGGACGCGCCGAAGGTCACCAGGAGGGCGACGGGGACCACGAGCAGACCGATCGCCGCGATGCCGATGGCGACGATCGTGCCGAGCACCGACAGCACGGCCGCCGAGGCCGCGCCGCCCGAGCGGGCGACGGAATGCGAGCGTGTGGAGAGGGTCGCGGTAGCCATACTCCGACGCTACGAACCGGCGCTCGCCGGCGCGTCCTTCGCAAGGGTGGCCGGGGTCATCCTCGGGGATGATGTCGGCCGTCAGAACGGTGGTGGTCCGGGTGGGTCGGTGGTGAAGGTGGGGATGCGGCGTTCGGGCCTCACGAGGTAGACCCGGCCAGCGGGTGAGGTCCATTCGAGTGCGCCGCCGGGTTTTGCTCTGACCTGCCAGTCGGAGTGGTGTTTGAGGGTGTGATGCCCGCGGCACAGCGGTGCGAGGTTGTCGGCGGCGGTGCTCCCGCCGTGGTGCCAGTCGACGGTGTGGTCGAGGTCGCACCGGTCGGCGGGGATCCCGCAGCCGGGGGCCATGCACCGCGCGGCCCGCCAGGTGACGAGCCGTCGCAGGTCGGCGGGTGGCCGGTACTGCTCTCGCCCGACGGAGAGGACGACCCCGGTTTCGGGGTGGGTGAGCACCCGCATCCACCCCGACGCCGCCCCGCACAGTTCCCGCGCCTTATCGAGCGGGATCGGGCCGACACCGTCGACCTGCGCGGCCGGGCCGTCACCGGTGAGAAGCGTCAGGGCGGGGACGGTGATCGCGACGGTGGGACGGATCCCGCGTGCGGAGTCGGGGAGCGCGTCCGTCTCCCCATCGAGGAGCAGATCCCCGAACACGTCCGCGCGCTTCTGATCCAACGTCCGCTCATCGTCGGCGGAATCGAGAGTCTTCGCGATCGCGGTGAGACGTCCGGCGATCGCATGCGCTTCCACTGCGGGGAGGTGTGCGGTGAGCCATGCCATCCCATCCACCCCCGCATCCACCCGCACGTGCCGGTGCGCGACGGCCGCGGCGTGCTGCTCGGCGAGGGTGGCTTCCTGCTCGCGGTCGACGATGCGTTTCATCGCCCGCCGGAACGGCCCGGTCGGCAGCTCCTGGGCCAGGCTCAGCACCTCAGACACGAGCCCCGCGGTCACGTCGTCGAGCTGGTCGAGCCCGTCGACGATGATCGTCGCGTGGGTGTCGGTGATGTCCGCACGGCTCATCGCCTCCCACACCTGCGGGTACCGGCGCAGCAGCGCGTGCCCGACACCCATCAACCGTCCCGCGGCGTGCTCGGTGATCCGCAACGCGGCGGCGACTTCGAGCCGCACCGACCGTTCCACGAACGCGACCGGCTCGTCCCGACGGCGCGCGTCGGCGATCGCGTCATCCCACAACTCGACGATGCACGCGTACCGCTGCGCGGCATGGATGGTCGCCATGTCCGCACTCAGCACCACCCAGTCAAGCGTCGACGGGATCCCCTCCGGGACCTCATCGCGACGATCGGCTGAACTGGACATAGTCCCAGACTAGGAGGGGGTTCCGACATCGCTTCCGGCACGGTGCCACCCCCCCCGGCGTGGCAGGATCGCCACATGCAGACGGCTCTGGGGATCGATGGGTTGGCCAACGCGAGAGACCTCGGTGGGCTCGAACGGACGGACGGTTCCCGCACGCCGACCGGCGTCTTCATGCGGGCTGAGACGCTCGACCGTGTGACCGACGCCGGGTGGGATCGCCTCCGAGCGCATGGCTTGGGAACCATCGTCGACCTCCGCCGTCCGAGTGAACGAACGGCGTCCGTCCCCCGCGACATCGCCGTCCGGCATGTCGATCTCGACGGGAACGAACGGCACTTCTGGGAATCTCGCGAGAAGGACGCACAGTGGGGAACTCCGCTGTACTACCTGGACCACGTCGGGGAGCTGCCGCATCGGCTCACGGGTGCCCTCGAGGCGATCGCTCGAGCCCCTACGGGCGGCATCCTTTTCCACTGCGGCGCAGGCTGGGATCGGACCGGCCTGCTGGCTGCGGTCCTGCTGAAGGCCGCCGGTGTGACCGAGGATGCCGCGACCCGCGACTACCTCTCGTCGTTCGCCAACGCCGTGGCCATGGCGGAGCTCCACAGCCGTTCGTTCGACGTCGCTGAGCGTCTGAGCGTCCTCGACCGCTTCGGGCATACGCCGGAGTCCGCCTTCCGCGACATGTACCGCCGGCTCGATCTCGACGCGTGGCTGAGCTCGTACGTCGACGGCGACACCGCCAGGGCCATCACGACGTGGCGCGGCGCCATCGCCTCTGCACCGGATTCGCACAGGGAGCCTGGATAGACTCGGCGGCGGGCCCCGACCGGGCCCCCGGACGAGGGTTCAGTACCCGGTGAGCGACAAGACTGGCCAGGAGGTCAGTGATGTTGTCGTGGATCGTTCTCATCGTCGCCGGGATGCTCGAAGCCGTGTGGGCCACCGCGCTCGGGCGCTCCGAAGGCTTCACGAAGCTGTGGCCGACGGTCACCTTCGGTGTCGCGCTCGTCGCCAGCATGGGCGGTCTCGCCTTCGCGCTGCGCGAGATCCCCACCGGGACGGGGTACGCCGTGTGGGTCGGCATCGGGGCATCCCTCACCGTGGTCTGGGCGATGGTGACGGGCGCCGAGTCGGTCTCCGTGGTGAAGATCCTGCTCATCCTCGGCCTCGTCGCGTGCATCGTCGGGCTCAAGCTCGTCTCGGATTGACGCGCCGCGCTGTCAACCCCGGGCATCCGCGCGAGCGTCGCGTTAGCGTCACGTCCACAGAGGACACCGACCGACGGAGGGCGACATGACCGGCGACGACCGCAGCATCGATGACAACGCGTACGAGGGGCCGGATGTGGAGCTCCCCACCCACGACGGCGCGGTACCGGGCGGCGTGCCGCCCTTCGGCCACCCCGTCCATTCGGACGAGGACCAGGATTCGCGCGAGGACTGAGGTCCTGTGGAACGACGAAGGGGACCCGGCGCGATGCCGAGTCCCCTTCGCTTCCGTGTGCCCCCGGAGGGATTCGAACCCCCGACTTCTGGTACCGGAAACCAACGCTCTATCCCCTGAGCTACGGAGGCGTACCGATCGAGACTATCACCGGTGCGGCCGCTCCCGCGCGCACGTCCGCGCCGTCGCCTAGCCTGAAGCGATGACCTCCTCCGCTTCCGCCCCGACCGCGCGGGAGCAGCTCGTCGGCCTCGTCGAATCCGTCGCGAGCGGCGCCGCCCAGCCGGGTTTCGAGGTGCTGCGTTCGATGCCGGAGGTGCCGGGTGCCCGGCCGGCGGCGGTGCTCATCCTGTTCGGCGTCCTCGACGAGGTGCCGGCCGACCGCGACGCGGCCGAAAATGCCGTCTCCCGCGATCTCGACGTGCTGCTGCTGTCCCGGGCCGAGACGCTCCGCGCCCACCCGGGACAGGTCGCGTTCCCCGGCGGACGGGTCGATCCGGGGGATGCGGATGCCGTCGCGGCATCCCTCCGCGAGGCGTGGGAGGAGACGGGGCTCGAGGTCGACGGGGTCGACGTCCTCGGCACGCTCGAGCCGATCCCGCTCGAGTTCTCCCGCCACCTCGTGACACCCGTGGTCGCGTGGTGGCGCCGCCCGTCACCCGTGCGCGTCGTGGACGAGGCCGAGTCGGCGGACGTGTTCCGCGCTCCCGTCGCCGATCTGCTCGACCCCGCCCACCGGGGCGTCACCGTTGTGCGGAGCGACCGGGGCGAGTTCCGAGGGCCCGCGTTCCTCATCCCGACACCTCGCGGCGACCGCCTCGTGTGGGGGTTCACCGCCATGATCCTGGCGGGCCTGTTCACCCGGCTCGGCTGGGAGGAGCCGTGGGATGCGGGCCGCGTCATCCCCCTGCCGGGTCAGAACGCGTAGAAGTTCGCGTAGTCCGACAGCAGCAGGTCGGTCGCATCCTCCGGGACGAGGTAGGCGACGAGACCCTCGACCGTCTCGCCCTCGGCGATCGTGCCCTGGTCGACCAGCAGCGTCGTGTCGTCAGGCGGCACGACGTACGCACTCGGGTAGCTCATCCCGTCCGGGGTCGCGACCGACAGGTCGTACGACGCGTACGACGCCTCGATGCCCTCGGGATCGAGTCCCGTCACCGTCATCTCGACGAGGACGTACCGCATGCCGGTGATGTCCCTCTCGTTGTAGGCGTTCCACCCCAGGATCTCGTCGGTGGCGTCCTCGTCGACGAGCCGGACGTCGGCACGGTACTCGTCGCGCGACGACGGACCCGCCACGTACGGCAGGGGGAGCGGGTCCTCCAGGGACCCGGGACCGGTCTCGGGGGCGTACGGCTCGAAGCCGCGGTCCGAGGGGGATGCCTTGGGTGCCGGTGCCGCGCCCGCATCGGGATCGCTGTACGACGGGCTCGGTGCCCAGATCAGGGAGCCGATCGAGATCGACACGATGAGCGCCCACGCCAGTCCGAGGCCGGAGAGGACCGTGCCCGTCACCGCGAGCGCCTTGCGCTGCCGGCGGACGAGGGCGATCACGCCGATGACGGCGCCGGTCAGGGCGATGAGGAGTCCGAGGAACGGGATCCACGCCGACAAGAAGGCCGCGATGCCGAGCACGAGTGCCGCGACCGCCCACCCCTGCGGCGCGCTCGGCGCCAGGACGGGGCCGCCGTACGGTGCGTACCCCGCCGGCGGCGCTCCGTACGGTGCCGGCGGCGCTCCGTAGGGCGCGTGCGGCGGCACCGGGCCGTACGCGCGCACGGGACCCTGCGCCGGAGGAACGGCGGCGGCGTCGGCGGGGAGGAACGGGGGAGCGGCGTGCCACGCGGCACCGTCCCAGTAGCGGAGTTCGTTGCCGGCGTGCGGAGCCGGATACCACCCGGGAGGCGTCGTCTCGCTCACGTCCGTGTTCCCCCTCGTCGATGCATCGGGAGCCCACCGGCCCCTTCCACGTCGAGCGTACAAGCGCAAGGGGACGCGCCTCCGGGGCTGTCCACCGTAGCGTCGAGGCGGTAGGAAGGGAGCCCACATGGCACGCATCACGATCATCGGGGGACACGGGAAGGTCGCGCTGCTGCTTGCGCCGCTCCTGGTCGAGGCCGGACACGACGTCACGTCCGTCATCCGCAACCCGGAGCACGAGCAGGACGTCGCCCGCACGGGCGCCCGCCCGGTCGTCGCCGACGTCGCGGCATCCGATCTCGACGCCCTCATCGATCTGCTGGCCGACAGCGACGCGGTCGTCTGGTCCGCCGGCGCCGGTGGCGGCTCGCCCGAGCGCACCTACGCGGTGGATCGGGATGCCGCGATCCGATCGATCGACGCGGCCGTCGCCGCTGAGGCGCGCCGCTACGTCATGGTGTCCTACTTCGGCGCCGGGCCGGATCACGGGGTCGACCCGTCGGACGGCTTCTACGCGTACGCCGAGGCGAAGGCGGCGGCGGACGAACACCTGCGGGGCGCCGACCTCGACTGGACGATCCTCGCGCCGTCAGCGCTGACCCTGGATGAGCCGACGGGGAGGATCGACGCCCGCTCCGACGAGGGGACCTCGGTCCCGCGTGCGGACGTCGCCGCCGTGATCGCGGCGGTGCTGGCGGAACCGGCCACGATCGGACGGACCGTCTCGTTCAACACCGGCGACGTGCCGATCGCCGAGGCCATCCGGCCGTGAGAGGTCAGGGCCGGACGGGCGCCGACTCGTCCTCGGTCGGGGCGACGGCGTCGGTGCTCGCGCTGCGGTCGACGAGCGCCTGCTGAAGCCGCTCGGCGAGGTACGCGTGACCCCGGTCGGAAGGATGCCGCTTGCCGGCGCCGACGTCGATCACGTCGAGGTAGTTGGCGGGGGTGACCCACTGCTCCTGGAGCGGCGAGATGTACCACCAGTGCCGGTCGGCGGCCGCCTCCTGGAGGTCGCGGTCGATGCGGGTGGTGCCCTCGTCGATCGGGAACTGGTGCGGGGTCGGCCCGAAGATCACGATCTGCGCGTGCGGGTACAGCCGGGCGAAGACGTCCCAGGTGGCGTCGACGGCCTCGCGGTAGCCGCGCTCGCCCTGCTGACGGTCGTTGATGGAGCCCTGGATGATGATCAGGTCGTAGTCGGCGGCCGGGTCGAGCCACTTGGCCCGCGTGCGGAAGTCGGGACCGTCCCACCCGGGCTTCATGTAGCCCGAGCCGCGCACGCCGTCGACGGTCACGTCCCATCCGGTGAGCCGCCCGAGGCGGTACGCGTAGCCGTCCGTGGGGACGGTCGCTGCCGCGCCGTAGGTCCAGGAGTCGCCGAAGACGAGCACGTCGGGGTCGGCGGGGAGCGAGAGCGGCTCGACGGTGGAGACGCCGTCCGATGAGGAGGCGGCGTCGACGGCGGAGATGCTGCGCCACGGCTGCCACGCGGCGAGCGCGACGATGGCGGCGACTCCGACGGCGATGATCCCCAGTCCCCACCCCCGAGCGCGTCGTTCAGAGGTCATGCGACGAGGGTAAGCGATGATCCCCGAACTCGCCGAGCACGATCTTCACCGTGGGAGGATTGCTCGGTGCAGCGTGTCGTCACGGCGGAACTCGACCTCGATCTCGAGGGCGAGCTCGACCTCATCCTCTCCGTCGCCGTGGCCGCCGGCACTCCGCTCGCCCACGAGCGCCTCCGCATCCTGCGGAACGGCGAGGATCTGCCCGCCGTGACGGTGACGGATGCCGTGGGCACGCGGTTGCACCGCCTCCGCGTGGGGGCGGGCCCCGTCCAGGTGCGGTACGAGGCGCGCGTCGACGGGCCGCTCGCCGTGGCTCCGGCCTCCGATCTCGACACCGCCGTCTACCTCCGGCCGAGCCGCTACGCCCCGTCGGACTCCGTGTTCGCGCAGGCGCGCCGCCAGTTCGGTGGGCTCCGCGGCACCGACCTCCTCGCCGCCGTCGAGTCCTTCGTCGCCGAGACCGTGACCTATTCGCCCGGTCTGTCGCTCGGCACCGACTCGGCCGTCACGACGCTCGCCACGGGGCAGGGCGTCTGCCGCGATTACGCGCACCTCGTCATCGCGCTCCTGCGGGCGATGGACGTCCCCGCCCGCTACGTCGCGTGCTACGCACCGGGTCTCGTCCCGATGGACTTCCACGCGGTCGCCGAGGCGTGGATCGACGGGCGCTGGCTCGTCGTCGACGCGACCCGGCTGTCGAACCGTCGCGGGCTGGTGCGCATCGCGACGGGGCGGGATGCCGCGGACTGCGCCTTCCTCAGCTATTACGGGGCGAACCTGGCGCTGCGACGACTCGTCGTGGACGCGCGCGTCGATGCCGACGACGCGGTCGCCGCCGCGGCATCCGATCCGCAGCGGGACGATCGGGCAGCGCTGGTCTCGATCGGGTGATTAGGGTGATGCGTAGGACATCGGGGAGGTGCGGGTGAAGACCGCAGATGACGCCATTCGGCGAGCGATCATCGAGGACTACCGCGTGCTGGGCGAGGCCCCGGAAGCGGACCTCCAAGGCCTGGTGCAGCTGGCCGCCACCGTGTGCGGCGTCCCCACCGCGGTCATCAACCTCATCGACGATCGGTTCCAGCATCAGATCGCGGCGGTCGGTATCGAGCCGGCCGTCTGCAGCCGCGAGGACTCGATGTGCGCGGTCGTGTTCCGCAAGCCGGGTCACACCGTCGTCACCGACGCGAGCCTCGACGAGCGTTTCGCGGGCAATCCGTTCGTGACCGGGGAGGTCGCGAACGTCAAGTTCTACGCCTCGAGCCCGCTCATCACCCCGATGGGGGTGCCCATCGGCACCATCTGCATCTTCGACGAGGTGCCCCGTGAGCTCCCCGAGGACGAGAGTGCGGCGCTCGCCCTCATCGCGCGCCAGATCGTCGACGTGCTCGAACTGCGACGCATCACGCGGGAGCTCGGCGAGTCGAACGAGCAACTCGAGAACTTCGCGGCGCAGGTCGCGCACGACCTCCGCAACCCGCTGACCGCGCTCACCGGATACATCGAGCTCGCCGCGGACGTCCCCGAGGTCGCAGATCTCCCCGCGGCGTCGCGCGCGCTCGCCCGCGCCGAATCGGTCGCCGACAGAATGTCGGGGATGATCGCGCGGCTGCTGGACTACGCGCGCATCGGCGGATCGCCCATCCGTCGTACCGCGGTCGACGTCGAACCGCTCGTCGCCTCGACGATGGAGGACCTCCGCAGCGCGGGCGAGGACAACGGTGCCGAGGTGACGGTCGAGGCATCCGTCCCCGTCCAGGCCGACCCGACCCTGGCAAGCGTCCTCGTGCAGAACCTCGTCGGGAACGCGGTCAAGTTCGCCGGGACCGGCGGTCGCCTCCCGCGGGTCGTCGTCTCGGTCGGAACGGTCGCGTCCGGCGTGCGCATCGTCGTCGACGACAACGGCCCGGGTGTCCCGGTCGCCGAGCGGGAGCTCGTGTTCGAGCCCCTCGAGCGCGGATCGAATGCCGAGGCCCCCGGCTGCGGCATCGGCCTCGCGACGTGCCGTCGCATCGTCGAGTCCCACGGCGGCCGCCTCGGGATAGACGATTCGCCGCTCGGGGGAGCCCGCATCTGGGTCGTCCTGCCGTCGGCGTGAGGACCTCCCGACCGTAGACTTGTCGGGTTATGACTCCCGACGCCCTCTCCGCCGCCCTCCTCGCCGCCGTCCTCCCGCTCGTCGAGGCGCGACGACCCGGCGCCGGTGAGGCGCTCACCGTCGCCGATTTCCCGGTCGAGCGTCCGAAGAACCGCGATCACGGCGACTGGGCCTCCAACGCCGCACTGAAGCTCTCGAAGCAGATCGGAGCGAACCCGCGCGAGTTCGCGGCCGAGGTCGCCGACGCGCTCGCCGCCGTCGACGGGATCGCCTCGGTCGAGGTCGCCGGTCCCGGGTTCATCAACATCCGACTGGATGCCGCCGCCGCCGGCGCGCTCGCGAAGACGATCGTCGACGCCGGTGCGAGCTTCGGACACGGGCGCACGCAGGCGGGCAACACGATCAACCTCGAGTTCGTCAGCGCGAACCCGACCGGTCCCATGCACATCGGCCACACGCGGTGGGCGGCGCTCGGCGACGCGATCGCGCGTCTGCTGCTGGCCAGCGGCGCGACCCTCGTGCGCGAGTTCTACATCAACGACGCCGGTGCGCAGATGGATCGCTTCGGCCGCTCGGTCCTCGCCCGCATCGAGGGCAAGCCGACGCCCGAGGACGGGTACGCCGGCGCGTACATCGACGACCTCGCGACACGGGTCGCCGCCGCCGAGCCGGGTCTGGGCGACCTGCCCGAGGCCGAGCGCGTCGCGGTGGCCCGGGACAGGGCCTACGAACTTCAGCTCGCGGAGCTCCAGGCATCCCTCGAGAAGTTCAACGTGCACTTCGACGTCTTCTTCAGCGAGCGCACGCTCCACGCGAAGAAGCCGGACGGCGGCCCGAGCCTCGTCGACGAGGCCGTCGACCGCCTGCGCGCGCAGGGCCACGTGTTCGACGCCGAGGGTGCGGTCTGGGTGCGCACGACCGACTTCGGCGACGACAAGGACCGCGTCATCCGTCGGTCCAACGGCGAGTACACCTACTTCGCCGCCGACGCCGCCTACTACTTGAATAAGGGCGACCGCGGCTTCGCGCACAAGATCTATCTGCTCGGCGCCGACCACCACGGGTACGTGCACCGCCTCAAGGCGCTCGCAGGGGCTGCCGGCGACGACCCGGAGAGGGACATCGAGGTGCTCATCGGGCAGCTCGTGTCGGTCAACGGCGCGCGCCTGTCCAAGCGCGCGGGCAACATCATCGAGCTCGACGACCTGCGCGAGTGGCTCGGCACGGACGCGCTGCGGTACTCGCTCGCGCGCTACCCGGCCGACTCACCGCTGACGCTCGATCCCGAGATCCTGCAGAAGCGCACGAACGACAACCCCGTGTTCTACGTGCAGTACGCCCACGCGCGGACGCACAACGTCGCTCGGAACGCCGCCGACTCCGGCGTCTCGCGCGACGCGTTCGCCCCCGAGCTCCTCACGCACGAGGCCGAGTCCGCTCTCCTCGGCGCCCTGCAGGAGTTCCCGCGCCTGGTCGCCTTCGCGGCCGAATTGCGCGAGCCGCACCGCATCGCGCGCTACCTCGAGGAGCTCGCGAGCCTCTACCACCGCTGGTACGACTCCTGCCGTGTGACGCCCCTCGGCGACGAGGAGGTCACCGACCTGCACCGCACGCGTCTGTGGCTCAACGACGCCACCGGCCAGGTGCTGCGCAACGGTCTCGACCTGCTCGGCGTGAGCGCGCCCGAGCGGATGTGACATGACGACCGTCACGGCGCCCCGCCGACGTCGCCGCGGCTGGGTCGTGGTGATCGTCGTCGTCGCGGTGCTCGCCGCCCTGGTGGTCGCGGCGGAGTTCGCGGCGCGGGCGATCGTGCCGCAGGTCGTCCGCTCGCAGCTGATCGAGAACCTCGGCCTGCCTGCGGACCAGGCGATCGACGTCGAGATCCCCGGGCTCGTCCTGCCCCAGCTCGCCGTCGGCAGCATCGCTCAGATGAGCGTGTCCGCCGACGATGTCGACGTCGAGGGGATCTCGGGCGATGTCCGGGTCGACATCCAGGATGCCCCGGTCCGGGGCGGCGACTGGAGCAGCGCCCGCGCCGTCGTCGTGCTGGACGAGGACCAGGTCCGCACGATCCTGTCGCGGGTGGACGGTTTCCCGGTGGACGCCTTCCGCCTCGCGCCCCCCGAGGTCGCCCTCGATACGGAACTGAACCTGTTCGGGGCCGCCATTCCACTGGGTGTGCGCCTGTCCGCGGCCGCGGAGGACGGCGACCTCGTCCTCTCGCCGACGACCTTCCGGCTCGGCGACGTCGACGTGAGCGCCGACGCGCTCCGCGAGCAGGTCGGGCCGCTCGTGGGGTCCTTCGCGCAGAGCTGGCCGGTGTGCCTCGCGCAGTACTTGCCGCGGGCGCTCACCCTGACGGGCGTCGCCGTCGAGGAGCGCGGGGTCGTCGCGACCTTCGACATCGACAGCGCGATTCTGCGCGACGAGACCGCGCAGCAGCCCGGTTCCTGCTCCGACGCCTCGTAGCGTCACGGGGCCGGGGGCGGCGGCCGGGGTGCCCTAGACTGTGGGCACCGTCGGGGCGTGGCCACACCGCCCGACTATCCCGTTCCCACCCGATTGGTGCCCCTGCGTGTCCACCGCCTCCGACCGTCCCGCCGTGCCCGAGTGGCTCTCGAAGCCGGATGATGCGAATGCGCTCGTCGAGGCCGTCTGGCCCGCCGGCGCGACGCGCGACGACACCGGCGCGCTCGTCCTCGGTGGCGTGCCGGCGACCGAGCTGGCCGAGCGGTTCGGCACGCCGCTCTACGTCGTCGACGAGGATCTCGTCCGCGCCCGCGCCCGCGAGGTGCTGACGGCGTTCCGGGATGCCGCGGCCCGCCACGGCGGCACGGCGCGGGTCTACTACGCGGGCAAGGCGTTCCTCACGACCGACGTCGTGCGCTGGGTGACCGCGGAGGGCCTCGGCGTCGACGTCGCCAGCGGCGGCGAGTTGGCGGTCGCCCTGGCCGCGGGCGCGGACCCGCGCCGTCTCGGACTCCATGGCAACAACAAGCTCCTGCCCGAGATCGCCCGCGCCGTGCGCGCCGGCGTCGGCTCGATCGTCATCGACTCGCTCGTCGAGATCGAGCGGATCGCGGCCGAGGCCGCCTCCCAAAGCGTCGTGCAGACCGTCCTCGTCCGCGTCAACAGCGGCGTCCACGCCGAGACGCACGACTTCCTGGCGACCGCCCACGAGGATCAGAAGTTCGGCTTCGCCCTGACGGATGCCGAGGCGGCGGTCGCCCGCATCCGCGAGCTGCCTTCGCTGCGCTTCGCGGGGCTGCACTGCCACATCGGCTCGCAGATCTTCGGCACGGCCGGGTTCGCCGAGTCCGCCGCCCGCGTCGTCGAGGTCCACGCGCGGCTGCGCGAGGGCGGCGAGGTCCCGATGCTGAACCTCGGCGGCGGCTTCGGCATCGCCTACACGTCGAAGGACGACCCGACCCCCATCGCGGAGCTCGCCGAGGGGATCGTCGCGGCGGTCGCCCGCGAGTGCGCGAGCCGCGGCATCCCTCTTCCCGAACTCGCGTTCGAGCCGGGACGCGCGATCGTCGGCCGCGCCGGCGTGACCCTGTACTCGGTCGGCACGGTGAAGCCCGTCCGCGTCTCGGACGACCTCGAGCGGCTGTACGTGAGCGTCGACGGCGGCATGAGCGACAACGCGCGGACGGCGCTGTACGGCGCCGACTACAGCGCCCGCATCGCGAGCCGTCGCAGCGACGCGGACGCCGCGCTCGCGCGCGTCGTCGGTCGGCACTGCGAGGCGGGCGACATCGTCGTCGGCGCGGAGTACCTTCCGGGCGACGTGGCCCCGGGCGACCTGCTGGCCGTCGCGGCGACCGGCGCGTACTGCTTCTCGCTCGCGAGCAACTACAACTACCTGACGCGCCCTCCCGTGGTCGCCGTCGGCGGCGGTGCCGCCCGGCTGATCGTCCGCGGAGAGGACGAGAACGACCTGCTGGCGCGCGACCTCGGCGTCGCACCGGCCGCATCCCGCACCACCGAGGAGTCCGCATGATCGAACCCCGCCGCCTGCGCGTCGCGCTGCTGGGAGCCGGTGCCGTCGGCTCCCAGGTCGCTCGCCTGCTGCTGACCCACGCCGACGAGCTCGCCGACCGCGCCGGTGCACCGCTCGACCTCGTCGGGATCGCCGTCCGCGACGTGGACGCCCCGCGCGAGGCCGACCTGCCGCGCGATCTGTTCACGACCGACGCCGACACCCTCATCGCCGGCGCCGACATCGTGATCGAGGTCACCGGCGGTCTCGAGCCGGCGCGCACCCGGATCCTCCACGCCCTGTCCTCCGGCGCCGACGTCGTCACCGCCAACAAGGCGCTGCTGGCCACCCACGGCAGTGAGATCTTCGACGCCGCCGACCAGGTCGGCGCGACCGTCGCCTACGAGGCCGCCGTCGCCGGCGCCATCCCGATCATCCGTCCGCTGCGCGACTCGCTCGCCGGCGACCGCGTCCGCCGCATCATGGGCATCGTCAACGGGACGACGAACTACATCCTCGACCGCATGGACCGCGAGGGCCTCGGCTTCGACGAGGTGCTCGCCGAGGCGCAGCGGCTCGGGTACGCCGAGGCCGACCCGACGGCGGATGTCGAGGGCTACGACGCGGCGCAGAAGGCCGCCATCCTCGCGAGCCTCGCCTTCCACACGACCGTCCCGCTCGAGGCCGTGCACCGCGAGGGCATCACGGCGGTGGATGCCGGCGTCATCGAGGCCGCCCGCAAGGCGGGCTACGTCGTGAAGCTGCTCGCCGTCTGCGAGCGTCTCGTCGACCAGCCCGACGCTGCGCCCACGGGCGAGGCCATCTCGGTGCGCGTCTACCCGGCGCTCGTCCCGCGCGAGCACCCGCTGGCGTCCGTCCACGGCGC
The DNA here is from genome assembly GCF_024124465.1 of Microbacterium sp. CnD16-F. Classification (NCBI taxonomy): domain Bacteria; kingdom Bacillati; phylum Actinomycetota; class Actinomycetes; order Micrococcales; family Microbacteriaceae; genus Microbacterium; species Microbacterium sp. CnD16-F. The sequence goes on along the minus strand of NZ_JAMXSA010000046.1, from coordinate 3,073 downwards.
CAACAACGCCGTGTTCGTCGAGGCCGAAGCCGCCGGCGACCTCATGTTCTACGGCGCCGGCGCCGGGGGAGTGCAGACCGCGTCGGCCGTGCTCGGCGACGTCGTCTCGGCCGCGCGTCGTCACGTCGCCGGGGGGCCGGGTGTCGGCGAGTCGACGCGGGCCGGACTTCCGATCGTGCCGATCGGCCGCATCCGCACCAGCTGCCAGATCACGCTCGAGGTCGACGACCGACCGGGCGTCCTGGCCACCGTCGCGGGGATCCTCAGCGACGGAGACGTGTCCATCGCGACCGTCGAACAGACCACCTCGGGCGACGCCGTCGTCCGGGACGGCGGGGATGCCGTCGCGCACCTCGTCATCGGAACCCACACGGCCCGGGAGCAGGACCTGGCCGACACCGTCGAGCGGCTCGCTGCCACCAGCGCCGTGCGCCGGGTGATCTCGGTCCTGCGCGTAGAAGGAGACTGACATGGCACACGTCTGGCGCGGAGTCCTCCGCGAGTACGCCGATCGACTGGGCGTCACCGACGCCTCGACCGTCGTGACGCTCGGCGAGGGCGGCACCCCCCTCATCCCCGCCGCGTCGCTGTCGCGCATCACCGGAGCCGACGTCTACATCAAGTTCGAGGGCATGAACCCGACCGGCTCGTTCAAGGACCGCGGCATGACGGTCGCGCTCTCGCGTGCCGTCGAGCACGGCGCCGAGGCCGTCATCTGCGCCTCGACGGGTAACACCTCGGCATCCGCGGCAGCCTACGCGGCGCACGCCGGCATCACGGCGGCCGTCCTCGTGCCCGAGGGCAAGATCGCGATGGGCAAGCTCAGCCAGGCCGTCGCCCATGGCGGCAAGCTCATCCAGATCCGCGGCAACTTCGACGACTGCCTCGAGATCGCGCGCGAGCTCGCCGTCGGCTACAAGGTGCACCTCGTCAACTCGGTCAACCCCGACCGCATCGAGGGGCAGAAGACCGCCGCCTACGAGGTCGTCAGCCAGCTCGGCGACGCCCCCGACTTCCACTTCATCCCGGTCGGCAACGCCGGCAACTACACCGCCTACTCGCGCGGGTACCGCGAGGAGGCCGAGCGCGGCGTCGCGACGCGCGTGCCCCGCATGTTCGGCTTCCAGGCCGAGGGTTCGGCGCCGCTCGTGCGCGGCGAGGTCGTCAAGAACCCCGAGACGATCGCCTCGGCCATCCGCATCGGCAACCCCGCGTCGTGGGACCTCGCTCTCGAGGCCCGCGCGGCGACCGACGGGTGGTTCGGCGCGATCGACGACGAGCGCATCCTCGCGGCGCAGAAGCTGCTCGCCGGGACCGTCGGCGTCTTCGTCGAGCCGGCCTCCGCGATCAGCGTCGCGGGTCTGCTCGATCGTGCCGAGGCCGGCGTCATCCCGAACGGCGCCAAGGTCGTGCTGACCGTCACCGGCCACGGCCTGAAGGACCCGCAGTGGGCGCTGCGCAACGCCGACGGCTCGCAGGTCGAGCCGCTCGTCGTGGATGCCGCGACCAGCGAGGTCGCGTCCGCGCTCGACCTCACGCGCGTGGCGGGATGACGCTCGCCGGGCGCAGCGTCGCCGTCCGCGTGCCGGCCACGAGCGCCAACCTGGGCCCGGGCTTCGACACGCTGGGCCTCGCCCTGAGCGTCCACGACGAGCTCGTCGTGACCGCGCTCGACGCGCCGGGGCTCGAGATCGAGGTCACCGGCGAGGGCTCCGCGGACGTGCCGACGGACGCCTCGCACCTCGTCGTGAAGTCGATGGCGTACGCGTTCGAGGCCGTCGGCAGGCCGATGCCCGGCATCCGACTGCGCGCGCACAACGTGATCCCGCACGGCCGGGGCATGGGATCGTCGGGGGCCGCCGTGGTCGCGGGCCTCCTCGCGGCGCAGGGACTGCTCGAGGGGGACGTCACCCTCGGGCCCGAGACCCTGCTGCGCCTCGCCACCGAACTCGAAGGGCACCCCGACAACGTCGCCCCGGCGCTGTTCGGCGGTCTGACGATCGCGTGGATGGACCAGGACGGTCCGCAGCACAAGAAGCTCGCGGTCCACCGCGGTGTCTCGCCCCTCGTGTTCGTTCCCGAGTTCACGATGTCGACGTCGGTCGCGCGGGGACTCGCGCCGCTCCACGTCACCCGCGAGGACGCCGTCTTCAATGTCTCGCGGTCCGCGCTGCTGATCGCGGCGCTCACGCAGAGCCCTGAGCTGCTGATGGCGGCGACCGAGGACAAGCTGCACCAGTCGTACCGGGCGCAGGCGATGCCCGCGACCGACGCGCTGGTGCAGTCGCTCCGGGGCGCCGGTTTCGCCGCCGTCGTCTCGGGCGCCGGCCCCAGCGTGCTCGTCCTGGCCGACGGCCCCGGACGCCGCCTCGAGGCGGTCGAGTTCGCGGCGCGGTCCACGGACACGCCATGGAAACCCCTGCTGCTGGCCGTCGATGTCCGGGGTGGTACAGTGAAGGACCATACGGAGGATGCCACGTAATCACGTGAATCTGCCCTCCATCGCAATCTGCGAACCACCGCACACCCCCTTCTGACGGGCCTGCGCAACTTCTGTGCCTGCGCGAACACCCCGCTGAGGAACCGGATCTGTCGTGGACGGAACCACCTGCGGTTATGACTTTCCACATCTGAAAGGGAGAACTCGTGGAGTCCATCTCCGAGATCCAGACCGGCGACGACGTCGCCACCGGCGGCACCGTCGCCGACGAGACCACCGCCGATGCCACCGCCGAGTTGGCCGCGCCCGCGACCGAAGAGACGCCCGTCGAGGACACCCCCGCGGACGAGGCGCCCGCCGCCGAGGCGCCCGTCGAAGAGGCCCCCACCGCGGACCCCGCCCCCGTCGCCGACGAAGAGGTCGCCGCTGCGCAGCCGGTCGACGAGACCCCGGCCGAGGAGAAGCCCGCCGAGAAGCCGGCGAAGGCGCCGCGCAAGCGCGCTCCGCGTCGCGCGAAGAGCACCGATGTGCCGGCCGCCGATGCCGCCGTCGCTGCCGACGCTGCGGAAGCCCCCGCCGTCGAGGCCCCCACTGCCGAGGCCCCGGCCGCCGACGCCGCCGAGACTCCGGCCG
>NZ_JAMXSA010000045.1:0-22606 GCF_024124465.1 Microbacterium sp. CnD16-F | reverse complement strand
CCCACTCCTGGGCTGTACTCCGACACCGTGAGTGAGCTCGTCGCGAGCATCTGCAATCACAACGAAAACTAGCCCCCACATCCCTGAAGGATCACGAAACGGTTACACCACTCCACGGGACTTGACCGGCCACGGGCCAAGTGCTGAATGTGATGAGCAGGCTGATGCGGCAGCGCGAGGATGGGCCGCCGCTGCGTTGTCCAAAGTGCGAGTCCTACAAGCTCGAAGAGGACATTGAGCAAGTGGTGGAGCCGGAGCTAGGGTTCTACGACTCGATCGTCTGCGGGTCTTGCGGATGGCGGACGGATCGAGAGTTCACGAGCCTCCGCGAGCACTTCGAGGGGACGCGAGTTCTTGAGTATCTCTCTACACCCGCGGCCGGACCTTCGGATCGAATGGGCGGGCGCAAGTTGCCGCGACCGGGCGGTGATGACCAGGGGATTGAGGAGTAGACCCGGAGCTGATCGGGTAGTCGCTCCCCGGAGAAGTCCGGACAAGAAAGAAGTCCAGAACTCGCGCTATCCGCGCCTGCTGCCGCTACGGTCTAGACATCTACACAGTTGGGGGACAATGCATGCCAACCACGCGCATCTTCATTGGTTCATCGTCGGCCGCGAAGCGACAAGCGAAAGTCGTCGCCGACCACTTCGAGAGCGGCACGGTTAAGTTCGTTCGGTGGTGGGAGGCCTTCACACCCGGCAGAACCCTGCTCGGCGATCTAGACGCGATCTGCGACGAGGTCGACGCCGCCTTGCTCATCATGTCTCCCGAATCGCCGTCCAAGATTCGCGGTAATGATGTGATGATGCCGAACCTCAACGTCATGTTCGAGTTCGGGTACTTCTACGGCAAGCTTGGACCCAGCAAGACGGCGATACTCCCGTATGGAGAGTTCTATCGGCCATCCGACCTGGCGGGCTACACCCACATCACGGGCAGCAAGTTCTTCAAGCCCTCGGCATCGGTCATGGTCGGAAAGCGCACTCACGAGTCTTTTGGAAAATGGCTCTCCGCCGTCTGATCAGGTGAGAGGTCGGAGCTGTTCGGGCTTTCGCTCCGAGGCCAGAGACGCACAAGACAGAAGGCCGGCACTCACGGCATCCGCGGAGTTCCGGCCTTCTTACTGTCTCAACACAGTGTGCGCCCGAAGGGACTCGAACCCCTAACCTTCTGATCCGTAGTCAGATGCTCTATCCATTGAGCTACGGGCGCATGGCCTGTTTCCGGGCCGAGGAACAGCATACGTCACCGCGGGCCGCATCCGAAATCGAGGCCTATTCGAGCTCGCCTGGATCGATCCCGCCCGGGCCTGCCTCGAGGATCGGCTCGGGTTCGACGCCCTCGTCGCGCAGCGCCTGCTGCTTGGCGACGCTGCGTCGGTGCGCGCGGAGCTTGGGCAGGTCGACCAGGCGCAGCGCCTGCATGCGGGCCACCCGCATCCGCTCGTAGTCGGCGTCGAGGTCGGGACGCGCCGCCGTGATCCGAAGGGACCGGTCGATGTTCTTCGACACCTCCGCCCACGCGGCGTCCCGAGCGTCGACGACGAGCTTGCGCAGCTCCTCCTGGTCCTCGGCCCGGGCGCGCAGCTCCTTCGCGACGTGCAGCGACTGCTTGCGACGACGGCGGAGGTTGCGGACGTCGCGGCTGCGGTAGTCGTGCGTTCCGCTCGAGTCGGAGTAGCGCGTGCGCGCCGCCTTGCGTTCGCGGTCGGTGCGGGCGGCATCCGCTTCAGCCTCTTCGGCGAGTGAGACCAGGATGTCGCGGGCATCGCCGAGGAAGCGCTCCGGATCGAAGTCGTCACCGTCGACGAGGATGTCGACGAGGATGCGGTTCTTCAACGCCAAACGCGTCGCCGCGGACGCGATGTAGAGCCCCTCGGCGACGACGTCCCGGGTCCTGACCCGCTCATTGTCCGTCACGCTCACCCCTCACCGACGATTCTACCGAGGCAGGCGCAGCGGATGCCGGTCAGCCGAGCGACGGCAGCGCGTGACCGGCCGGGCCGTCGCCGCGCAGCGGCGGGAACCGCCAGGCGATCGAGGCCGCGCCGCCGGGGGCGATGTCGACGAGGAGCGAGTGCGGTGTCTGGATCATGCGCAACCGCGCGTGCCACGCACCGTCCGCGTCCACGCCCGCGACGGCGCGGAAGGGCACCGCGTCGAGCCCGTCGGCGGGCGCCGGCCACTCCCCCTCAGCCCACGTGCCGCGACCGACGGGAAGAGTCACATCGAGACCGTCGCCGAGGAACCGGAGAGTCCACCCGTCGCCCGCCTCGGCGACCTCGACGCGCTCAGCACCCGGCACGGCCTCACCGAACGAGAACGGGCCCACGACCGGCGACGACACGTCGGCGTCGAAAGTCCCCGCGAAGCCCGCATCGGTGTCGTCCGGCAGCGGGAGCGCCAGCGACGAGAGCCGCGCCGCGAGCGCCGCATCGGCCTCGGCGGTGCCCGCCCCCGTCATCGCGGGGTGCAGGTGCGTCGTGATGAGGCTCAGCAGCTCCTGCATGTCGATCGTCTCGCCGGTCGTGACGATCACGGCGTCCTCTTCGGGCCACACGATGATGAACTGGCCGTACGCCCCGTCGCCGCGGAAGCCGTGCCGGTTCATCCAGTACTGGAAGCCGTACCCCTGCTGCCAGTCGATCGGCTCGGGCGCGCCGGGGCCGCGGTGCGCGGTGTCGTTGTCCATCTGCTTCGACGTGGCGGTGGCGACCCACTCGGGGTCGAGGATCTGCTCACCCTGCCAGCGGCCGCCGTCGAGGACGAGCTGCCCCGTCTTGGCGAGCGATTCGGTGAAGACGTGGATGCCACTGAAGCCCATTTCGACGTCGCCGAGCATCATCCACTGCGCCTCGTGGATGCCGAGCGGCTCGAGCAGGCGTGGGCGCAGGTAGTCGAGGATCGTCCCGCCCGTCGTCTTGGCGACCAACCGCCCGACGCCGTAGATGGTCGGCTGACTGTAGGCGAAGACGCTGCCCGGCTCGCGCTCGGGCGGAACGCGGAAGAACCCCGCGAGCACGTCGCCCCCCGCACCCTCCGCCGCGGCTGCGGCACGGTCGAGCACCTCGCTCTCGTGCCCGCTCGACATCGTCAGCGCGTGACGCACGAGGTACCGGCGATACTTGTCGTCGACGTCGTCCGGCACCAGCTCGGGGAAGTGGTCGATCATGACGTCGTCGAGTCCGAAACGTCCCTCCGCGACGGCGAGACCGGCAGCGGCGGACGTGAAGGTCTTCGACAGCGAGTACACCAGGTGCTTCAGATCGGGCGCGAACGGCGTCCACCATCCCTCGGCGATCACGGTGCCGTGGCGCAGCACCATGAGGCTGTGCATCTCGGCGTCGGTCTGCCCGACGGCGTCGAGCAGGCGTTCGACACCGGCGGCATCCACCCCCTGCGCGGACGGGGTGGACCGGGGCAGGGAGGTGGACGTCGACGTCATGTCGCCATCCTAGGGATGACGATGCAGGGTCAGATCGCCGCGATGCGCCACGACGCCGAGAACTCGGCGCCCGGCTCGAGCACCAGCAGGCCCGCGTCGTAGTCGTACGAGGCGGCGTTGAACGCGTCGGGCGCGCACGTCATCGGCTCGACGGCGACACCGTTGCGGTGCGCCGGGTTCGCGGGCCCGTCGGGCTTGTCGCCCGTGTAGACCTGCACCCACGGGCACTCCGCACCCCAGGTGACCTCGACGCCGACACCCGACGGGTCGGTCAGGCGCAGGACGGCCGTACCGGCGGCATCCGTCTCGAGGTCGGTGAACGCGTGGTCGAGCTGCACGTCGCCGAGCGGCCGCGGCGCGCGCCGGTCGAACCGCTCGGGGTCGTGGTCGGTCACGGGGTGCAGCGCGACGGGGCTGAGCCGGTCGGGCGTGACTTCGAGGACGGATGCCGCGGGCAGCGCGAGCGTCCATTCGTCGAGCGGTGCGGGGCCGGCCTTCACGTAGGGGTGCGGGCCGGTGCCGAACGGTGCGGGCCGGTCGCTGAGATTGCGCGCACGCACCGTCTGGGTGAGCCCGTCCGCGCCGAGGGCGTACGTCGTCTCGACGCGCACGCGCCACGGGTACCCCGACTGCGGGACGACGGTCGCGCCGAGCGTCCCCGTGCTCTCGGTGCCCGAGACGCGCTCGAAGTCGGCCCACGAGAGCAGGCCGTGGAGGGCGTGCGAGCGTTCGGGTTCGGTCAGCGCCGCCACGAGCTCCTGGCCGTCGAAGGTGTACGTGCCGTCGATGATGCGGTTCGGCCAGGGGGCGAGCGTCGTGCCGCGATAGTCGGGGCGCACCTCGTCGGCGTCGAACGGGACGATGAGGTCGCGGCCGTCGTGGCGGAGGACGCGCAGCGAGGCGCCGGTCGAGGCGATGACCGCCTCGTACGGGCCGAAGCGAAGAGTGTGCTGGGTGCCGGAGAGCGGCAGGGCGGAGGTCACGGGCGGAGCATCACTTTCAGGGCGGCGCGGTCATCCATCAGGCGGTAGCCGTCGGCGGCTTCGCCGAGGCTCAGTTCGCGATCGAAGACGGCCCCGGGGTCGACTGTACCGTCGAGGACGCCCGGCAGGAGGTCGTCGATGTAGGCCCGCACCGGTGCGACGCCGCCGGTGACCGTGACGTTCTTCTCGAACTGCACCCGCTGCAGCGGCGCGTCGGGGTACTGGGGCACGCCGACGCGGGTCACGGTGCCGCCCGCGCGCACGGCGCCGAGCGCTTGCTCGTACGCCGGCAGGTGACCGACCGCGTCGATGACGACGTGCGCGCCGAGGCCGCCGGTCAGCTCGCGGACGGCGGCGACGCCCTCCTCGCCGCGCTCGGCGACGACCTCGGTCGCGCCGTACCGGCGACCCAGGTCGGTGCGCGCCTCGTGGCGGCCCATGAGGATGATGCGCTCCGCCCCGAGCCTCTGCGCGGACAGCACGGCGAGCAGCCCGACGGCGCCGTCGCCGATGACGACGACGTCCGTGCCGGTCGCGACGCCGCCCGTGACCGCCGCGTGCCAGCCCGTGCCGTAGACGTCGCTGAGTGTCAGGAGGCCCGGCATCCGGGCGTCGTCCTCGGCGACGTCGACCCGGTACAGGGTGCCGTCGGCGAACGGAGCGCGCCGACGCTCGGCCTGCGCACCGCCGGCGCCCGTGGGCACCGAGAGGCCCGCGAAGCGGCACGAGGTCTGCAGCCCTGCGCGGCAGAACTCGCACGCGCCGCACGAAAAGACGAACGGCACGATGACGACGTCACCGGGCGCGACCGTGCGGACCTCGGAGCCGACCTCCTCGACGACGCCGATCATCTCGTGCCCCATCGATCGCCCCTTCTCGGTCGGCGTCATCGAGTGGTACGGATGCAGGTCGCTGCCGCACACGCACGCGACGACGGTGCGGAGGACCGCGTCGGTGGGCTGTTCGATCCGGGGCTCGGGGGCGTCGATCACGCGGACGTCACCGGGACCGTACATATATGCAGCTCGCATCCTTGAATTCAACTACGGATGCCGGGGCGACGCGCTGTGCGAGGCTGTCGCCATGGCCGCACTCCACGATGTCGTCGTCATCGGCGCGGGCCTCGCCGGGCTCCGCTGCGCGACGCTGCTCGCCCGCGCCGGACGCGACGTCGTCGTCCTCGACGCGGCCGACGAGGTCGGCGGTCGGCAGCGCACCGACCGCGTCGACGGGTTCCTGCTCGACCGGGGGTTCCAGGTCGTGAACCCCCGCTACGACGCGCTCGCCCGCGCGCTCGACCCCGCCGACCTCGACCTGCGCCCGTTCCCCGTCGGGGTGCGCGTCGTGCGCGGCGGGCGGTCGGACGTCCTCGCGCATCCGCTGCGGCATCCCGAGCTCCTGCCGGCCACCGTCGCGGGTGCGTTCTCGGGTCTCGTTTCGACGCGGGACCTCGTGGCCGCGGCCCGGTGGCTCGTGCCGGCGCTGGTGCGCCCGGCATCCGTCGCCGAGGGACACGACGCGACCCTGCGAGAGATGTGGGACCGCGTCGGGCTGACCGGTCCGCTGCGCCGCTCGGTGCTCGAACCGTTCCTCACCGGCGTGCTCGCCGACGACGGCGCCGCGACGTCCGGCGCGTACGCGACGCTGCTCGCCCGGCTGTTCGCGCTCGGCCGCCCGGGCGTGCCCGCGCAGGGTGTCGCGACCCTGCCGCGACGGCTCGCCGACCTCGCCCGTGCGTCGGGGGCCGACATCCGTCTCTCCCATGCCGTGCGCGGCATGGACGTCCGCGCGGACCGTGTCGAGCTCGACGGGGCCGCCCCGATTGCCGCGCGCGAGGTGGTCGTCGCCGTGGGCGGCGAGGCGCTGGCGGGGCTCACCGACCTGCCGGCACCGCCGATGCAGGGGTTGCAGACGTGGTGGTTCGGCACGGGGCCGGAGGCACCGGCATCCGCTCTGCTCGCGGTGGACGGCGAGCGCTCGGGCCCGATCGTCAACAGCGTCGTGATGTCACGGACGGCCCCCGCCTACGCGCCCGCCGGCCGGCACCTCGTGGCGGCGAGCTGCCTGCTGGGCAGCGGTGCCGACGAGCGTGCCGTGCGCGCCCACATGGAGCGGATGTGGGGCGCCGAGGCGCGGAGCTGGGAGCTGCTGCGCCGCGACGACATCCCCCACGCGCTGCCGGCTCTGCCTCCGCCGCTGCGGCACGCGTCGCCGGCCCGCCTGTCGGATCGGGTCGTCCTCGCGGGCGATCACCGCGAGACGCCGTCGATCGCGGGCGCGCTCGTCTCCGGTGAACGCGCGGCCCGGGCCGTCCTCGGCTGAGCGTTACGGGCGGTCGCCGGTCGCGACCGGGCGGTCGGGGTGGTTCGCCCACTGGCTCCACGACCCGCCGTAGAGCCCCGCGTCGATGCCGGCGAGGCTCAGCGCGAACGCGGCCTGCGCGGCCGACACCCCCGAGCCGCAGCTCACGCCGACGGTCGTGTCGCCGGTGACGCCGAGCGCCGCGTAGCGCTCACGCAGGTGCTCGGGCGAGAGGAAACGCCCGTGCTCGTCGACGTTGCCGCCCGTCGGCGCGTTGACCGCGCCGGGGATGTGCCCCGCCCGCGGGTCCATCGGCTCGACGTCGCCGCGGTAGCGCTCGGGCGCGCGCACGTCGAAGAGGATCCCGGATGCCGGCAGCGCCGCCGCCTCGTCGATGTCGAGGCGCGGCAGGTGTCCCGGCGTCAGCGCGACGTCGCCGCGCGCCGCGTGCACGGGCCCGGACTCGAGCGGGAGGCCGGCGTCTCGCCACACCCCGAGGCCGCCGTCGAGCACGCGAACGTCCGGCACCCCGGCATCCGTCAACACCCACCAGGCGCGCGCGGCGCCGAATGTCTGCCAGTCGTCGTAGACCACGACGGTGTCGCCCGTGTCGACGCCCCAGCGCCGGGCGGCGGTCTGCAGGTCGGCGATGTCGGGAAGCGGATGCCGGCCGTCCTCCGGCGCGCCGTGGGCGGCGAGCTCGTCGTCGAGGCTCACGTACACCGCACCGGGGATGTGACCCGCCTCGTAGTCCGCCCGCCCGTCGGGGCGGTCGAGCCGCCACCGCACGTCGAGGACCGTCAGCGGCGCGGCATCCCGCATCATCCGCTCGAGCTCGTGGGGGTCGATCAATCGCGCTGCCATGGCTCGACCCTACGACCGCCGGCCCGTGCATGCCGAGGCGTCGCAGATGGTCGCCCGCCGGCGCCAAACGCGACCATCCGCGACGCCTCGCGAGCGCCGTGGCCCGACGGGGCGGGCGTCAGACGAGGGCGGCGGCGGCCATCAGCAGGGTGGCGGCGCCCATGCCGGCGAACTGCAGACGGGAGAGGATGCCCGGATGCCGCACCGCGAGCATCGCGGCGGCGAGGGCGTACGCGACCGCCGTCGCCGCGACGAGGGCGGCCAGCGGCATCCCACCGTGTCCGTGCGCGGGCACCGCATGACCCGCGGCCATCGCGACGACCTGCACCGCCATCACGATGAGTCCGAGCGCGCTCATCACGGCCATGCGGTCGAGTCCCGCCGCGCCGCTCCGCCGCCCGCGGACGGCGGAATGCACGAGCGCAGCGACGACGAGGGCGACCGCCCACCCGACCGGAGCGATGAACCCCAGCAGGGCGACGTCGACCATCGCCGCGACCATCAGCAGCGAGACGAGCAGTTCCGGTGCCCGCGACCGGCCGCGGTCGGCAGCGACGCAGCACGTGCCGACCGCGGCGGGCGCGATCGCCCAGAGGTGAAGGGCTTCCACGCGCAGGTCAGTGGTGACCGTGCGCGTCGTGGCCGTGCGCCTCATGACTGTGCGCGTCGTGGCCGTGCGCCTCGTGACCGCCGGGGGCGCAGTGCGCCAGCGGGGCCGGCACGTGCAGTGCCGGGTTGCGCTCGGCGAAGTTGTACGGCGAGAGCCGGAACTTCGCGTAGTCCATCGGCATGACGGGCCAGTCCTCGTTGCGCGGGAAGTGGGTCAGCCCGAAGGTGTGCCACAGCACGAGGTCCTCCCCCACGAGCTGCTCGTCGCCCGCGATGAAGGCGGGGATGCCACCCCCACCGGGGTGCTGGTTGACGAAGTCGCCGGCCGCGTACCGCTCGGCGGGGTCGTACTTCGTGACGAACAGGTGTTTCGTCGCGAACGCGGCCCGCGAGGCAATCGACGACGCGTCGTCGGCGAGCAGCACCGGGGATTCGGTCGGGTGCAGCACATAGGAGGTGGGCTGGCCGCGCTCGGTGGTGCGTTCGGTCGATGCGATCTGCCAGACGCGTCCGCGTGAGCCGTCGGCGAGGCGACCCGACATCCCCTCCGAGACGATGGGCGTGACCTGCTTCGTGAAGGCATTGCCGGCGGGGTTGCCGCTCGAGATCGGGACGCGGACCGCGTCGATCTCGTTGACCACGTTCGCGACGCCGTCGACGGTCATGTCCAGCCGGGCCGAGAAGAGGTGCTGATGGTACGGCGCACCGAGGCCGGGTGCGACCTCCGAGGCGTACGGGTAGCCGTCGCCCGGATAGGCCGACGTGAACAGGATGCCGGTGAGCTTCGCCTCGCACTCGATCGTGCCGTCGAGGTAGAGGTACCAGAAGAAGCCGTAGTCGTAGTTGCCGACCGTCGTGAAGAACGAGATCACCAGGCGTCGCTGACGACGGACCTCGCTCGATCCGGTGAAGAGGTCGGTGTGCTTCCAGAGCGTGCCGAAGTCCTCCTCGTGCATGCAGATGCCGTTGCGGACGGTGCGGGGCGAGCCGAGCTCGTCGGCGAGGACCGCGTCGACGTAGGTGATGTCGCCGACGCAGTCGCAGCCGAGCGCGAGCTCATTCGTGTACCGCCCGAACAGGTACTCGCCGGTGTCGAAGTAGTTCTGCCAGAAGCGGTTCGGTGCGGGGTCGGCGTAGGGCACGACCATCTCGCTGATGGATCCGCGATACATGACGGGCCGCCCCTGGAAGGAGAGCTGTCGCATGACGAGGCCCTCGCGGGTGTCGAACCCGATGCGCAGATCCCAGTCGCCCCAGACGACGTGCTCGTCGTCGACCGTGAAGCTCGATCCCTCGGGCTGGGAGATGACAATCGGCGTGAGCCCTTCGAGCGGTGCCCCCTGCAGCTCGGGGTCGTCGAAGTTGCCGCTGGTCTGCGGGATCTCGAATCCGGGGGTGTCGATGATCTTCACCACACGGCGTTCGGCGACGTCGATGTAAGCCGTGAGCCCGTCGACCGGGTGCGCCCACGGGTGGTCGGCCGGGTGGAACTGCTGGAAGGCGAAGGTGCGGAGGATCCGCTTGCCCTCCTCCTCTGGGTAGCCGTAGTGACCGGCCGAGAGCGGCACGAGCACGACGTCGGCCGGCGAGAGCCCTCGCGCGGCGAGCGCGGCGACCCACGCCTCGTCGGCGTTGGCGATGACACCGACCTCCTCGAACTCCGCGTCGAGGATCGGCAGCTGCCCGGCGGAACCGTCGAGGACCGTCTCGCTGAGGACCTCGCCCCTCGCGATCGAGACGACGAGATCGCGGGACTCGGAGGTCGCCATGTCGAGCAGCTGCACGCGGGCGCGCCGCTCGGGGAACTCCGCCTCGCCCTTCTCCCAGGCCAGCACGTCCGTCTTCACGGGCTCCTCGAGCCCGACGTACGCGAAGCGGGTGCGGTCGCTCGTGGACGGGAGGGCGAGGACGACCGCCCGCACCGCGAGGATCTCGTCGGCGGTCAGCGAGGACAGCGGATGCCGGGGCGTGGCCGGCGGGGTGAAGCCGGGGACGGTCTCGATGTCGGTGATGCTCATGGTGATTCTCCTGGGTGGGTCAGCCGGCGATGGCGTCGGTGAGCTTGGCGTAGGCAGCGGGGCGGCGGGAGCGGATCCACGCCGCCTGCAGGTATCCGAGGACGGGGAACAGCACGACGAGGGCGAGCAGCGACCAGCTGACCGTCGCGAACACGGGGGTGCCGGCGGCATCCACATCGCCGACCATGATCGGGAAGTAGGCGACGATCAGGACGGCCGAGAGCACCAGCCCGATGAACCCGAGCCCGGGCGCGATGACCGTGTTCCACGCGCGGCGGTCCCTGCGGGTGCGGGCGAAGTAGACGATGACGGCGACCGACGTGACGGCCATGAGGATCGCGATCGCGAGGGTCGCCACGCCGGCGAACCAGGTGAAGACCTGCAGCACCGGGTCGAGGCCGAGGACGGCGAACACGACGGTCAGCACGACGGCGGTCACGGTCTGCACGAGCGAGGAGACGTGCGGCGACAGGTGGCGCTGGTGGACGGCACCGAGCCGGTCGGGCAGCACCCCCGCCGTCGACATCGAGTGCTGGTAGCGCGTGATGACGTTGTGGAACGAGAGGACGCACGCGAACATCGACGTGACGAGCAGGACGTTGGTGATGATCTCGCCCGTCGCCCCCAGGTAGGTCGACATGGTCCGCAGGATGAGGCTGCCCGGGTCCTCCGCTGCGGCGTCGACGACGGCGCTCGGCCCCCACGCCATCACGAGGCCCCACGACGCGACCGTGTAGAAGACGCCGATGCCGATGACCGCGAGGTAGGTGGCGCGCGGGATGGTTCGGTCGGGGTCGCGGGCCTCGTCACGGAAGATCGCGGTGGCCTCGAACCCGATGAAGGCGGCGATCGCGAACATGAGTCCGACGCCCGGCGACCCGCTGACGACGTTCGCCGGCTCGAAAGGCGCGAGGCTCAGACCCTCGGGCGCCGAGAAGAGGACGACCGCGACGAGGACGACGACGATGCCGACCTCCGCGATCAGGAGGACGCCGAGGACCTTGCTCGACAGGTCGATGTGGCGGTAGCCGAGGAGTCCGACGAGTCCGATGACGACGAGGGCGGACACCCACCACGGCACCGCGACGCCGGTGTAGGTCTCGAGCGTGTACGAGAGGATGAAGCCGACGTAGCCGTACACCGAGATCTGGATCGTCGTGTAGGTCAGCATCGCCACCCAGGCGGCGGCGAGCCCCGTCGACCGGCCGAGCCCGTAGCCGACGTAGGTGAAGAACGCCCCGGGCTTAGGGATGTGGCGCGACATCGCTGCGAGGCCCACGGAGAACAACAGCAGGATGATCGCGCTGGCGGCGTAGAGCGCGGGGAAGCCGACGCCGTTGCCGAGCAGGATGCCGAGGGGCGCGGCACCACCGATGACGGTGAGCGGCGAGGCGGCGGCGACCACCATGAAGACGATGGCGATGGCGCCGAGCGAGCCCGAGAGCACGCGTGGCGCGGCGCTCTCGACCCCCTTGGACTGGAGTTGGGTCATGGCCGGGTCCCTTCGGTCGGGCGGGAAGGATGACGCCAGCGTGACCCGCGCCGATTGCCGCACCGTCTCGCCGACGTGAAACCTGCCGCACGCCGAGTGGGACACCGCGGGAGTGGCCGTCTCACTCGGAGACACGAAGGCGAAACACGGCGGTAGCGGACGGGCAACCACCCCGCGCTAGCGTCGTCACACCTGCGATCCCGGCACGCGGAGGCGTCATGACTGCTCTCGAGCGCGCGATCGCGCGACCTCAGCCCGTGCGTGCGTTCTCCGCCACCTCGCCGCTCGACGGCCTGCGCCGGCGCAGCGTCGGCCCCGCCGACGTCCTCGCCCAGTCGGTCGCCGCCGTCGCACCGACGGCCGCAGCGACCACCGTCATCCTGCTCGTGGCGGGTGCGGCGGGGAGCGGCACCGTGCTGGCGGTCGCCGTCGCGACCGTGCTCGCCCTGCTCGTCGCCGCCACGGTCAATCAGTTCGCGCGGCGGCTCGCTGCGACGGGGTCGCTCTACACCTATGCGGCGCGCGGTGCGGGACCGGTCGCCGCCCTCGCGACCGGCGGCTCGATCGTGGTCGGGTACGGCTTCATCTCGGTGTTCTCGCTGCTGGGCGGCGCGCACTACCTGACGATGCTCCTCGCCCGAGTGTGGCCGGGCGTCGACGCCAGTTCGGCGCTGATCGGCGCGCTGCTCGCCGAGGCCGCCGTGCTCGCCGTCGTCCTGGCCCGCGGCATCCGACTCTCCTCCCGCGTCGCACTCGTCGTCGAGATCGTCTCGGTCACCGTCGTGGTGGGTCTCATGATCGCGTTGATCGTCGCCATCGGCGGGATCCAGGTCGCCGCCCTCGTGCCGGCGGCCGGTGTATCGCCGACGGCTGTCGCCGCCGGCGCCGTGCTCGCCCTCACCGCGTTCGTCGGGTTCGAGAGCGCGGCGACGCTGGGCGTGGAGGCGCGCTCACCGCTGCGGACGATCCCCCGCGCCGTCGTCGGCACGGTCCTCGTCGCGGGAACGCTCTACCTACTCGCCTCGGCGACGCAGGTCGCCGGTTTCGCGGCGCTCGGTCGCGACCTCTCCTCGTCGACCGCACCCGTCGACGACCTCGCTGGCGCGATGGGGATGGGCGGCCTCTCGGCGGTCGCCGACGTGGGCATCGCGGCATCCTTCCTCGCGTGTGCGATCGCCTCGACGACGGCTCTCACGCGGATCGTGTTCGCGATGGCCCGCGACGGCGTGCTGCCGCGCGCGCTCGGCCGCACGCACTCGCGTCACCGCACGCCCATCGCCGCGGTGCGCGCCGTCGTCCCGATCCTGACCCTCGTGCCCGTCGTGGTCGTCGCCGCCGGCGCCCATCCGTGGGCGGCCATGGAGGTCGTGCTCGTCGTCTCGGCGTCGGGGTACATCGTCGCCTACGCGATCGTCTGCCTTGCGGCGGTGCGCTTCCTTCGCCGCATCGGCGAGTCCACCCGCCGCGCGACGGTCGTCTCGGTGATCGCCGCGGTGTCGATCATCGCGTGCCTCGCGGTGTACCTCGTCGTCGAGGCACAGGCAGGCAACGTCGGCGTGTGGATCTCGGCGGGGGTGGCACTCGCGACGACGGCGCTGATCACCGTTCGGATGCGGCGGGGCGCCCCCGACCTCGACTCGGTGGGTCGTTACGACGTCCCCGTGGCGGCCCAGGTGCTGGGCGGCATCCCGGCCGAGGCCGAGGCCGCGGGGCCGGGCGACGGCCATGCCTGACAGCCCGCCGCCGGGGATCACGGCGCGCCAGCCGCGCGCGATTCACAGCGCACTGACGGTGCTCGAGGCGGTCGCCGAGCTCGGCGCCGGCGTCTCGGCCCGCGAGCTGTCCGCGGCGCTCGGCCTGCCCCGGGCGACGACCTACCGGCTGCTCAACCTCCTCGTGCAGGACGAGTACCTCGTGCGCACCCCCGAC
Organism: Microbacterium sp. CnD16-F; assembly: GCF_024124465.1. Taxonomy (NCBI): domain Bacteria; kingdom Bacillati; phylum Actinomycetota; class Actinomycetes; order Micrococcales; family Microbacteriaceae; genus Microbacterium; species Microbacterium sp. CnD16-F. Next base: position 8,966 of record NZ_JAMXSA010000045.1, on the reverse strand, counting down.
CTCACCGGTTTCGCGCTGGGCCAGAAGGTCGTGGGGCTCGCCGCCGCAGCCGTGCCCGTGCGCCTCACTCGCGCCGCGCGCACGGTGCTGGACGATCTGCGATCAGGGGCGCGGGGCGGCATCCACCTTGTCCTCTTCGTCGACGGACGGCTCGTCGTCGCCGACTCGGACCCCGACTTCCCGCTCGCCGACCCGCACCGCGCCGCCCGCGAACTCGAGACCACGGCCCTCGGCTGCCTGCTGCTCGTCGAGCGCGGCGCAGCCCTGCCTCCGACGACGGCCGCCGTGTCGACGCGCGGCACCTTGCGCCGGATCGAGGGGACGTCCGGATGCCTCGCGACGCCCATCCGCGACGGCGCGGGCGACCTCGTCGGCGGCCTCGCCTACTCCGGCACGCGGGCCCGGATCGAGGCTCCCCGCGACCTGACGGTCGTCCTCGAGGACGCCGCCGGCGAGCTCGCCCCCCTCGTGAGCTGACCCCTCTTTCCAGTGCGGTGCCGATTCGGCGCGAAGCGTCGGCATCCCGCCGCGATGAGAGCAGTTCGCGTCCGTTCGAGCCCGTCGGGAGGGATGCCGGGAGAGAGGCGATCGACCGTCGCGAGAAGAGTTTGTTACCGCGCGGTGAACGCCTTCCGGACAATCTGTCAGCCCGCGCGTACGCCCGTCCTGATCCGTCCGATTCCCTTCCGGCCTCGTTGCACGGAACCGATCCGGACGTATTGAATGACGCGAAACGCGCCGCCCTCCGGCGCAAGAGCGGAGAACCCGTGACGATGGCACCCGAAGCCTTCCTGCAGGACGCGACCCGGACGAGCGCCCGAGAAGGCGCCGTCGTGCTGACCAACGTCACGAAGCGCTACGGCGATCAGACCGCCGTCGACCGTCTCTCCCTCACCATCGAGCCGGGCGAGTTCATCTCGCTTCTCGGCCCGTCGGGGTGCGGCAAGACGACCACCCTCCGCATGATCGCCGGGTTCGAGCACCCAGATGCCGGATCCATCTCCATCTCCGGCGCCGACGTGCGGGGCACGCCTCCCAACAAGCGCGACGTGAACACGGTGTTCCAGGCGTACGCGCTGTTCCCCCACATGTCCGTCGCCGAGAACGTCGCCTACGGGCTGACGCAGCGGCGCACCTCGAAGTCCGAGATCCAGGAGCGCGTGACCGCCGCACTGGACATGGTGCAGATGCGGCGTTTCGCCGGTCGCCGACCCACGCAGCTCTCCGGCGGTCAGCAGCAGCGCATCGCCCTCGCCCGCGCCCTCGTCAACCGGCCGTCGGTCCTCCTCCTCGACGAGCCGCTCGGCGCCCTCGACCGGCAGTTGCGCGAGGAGATGCAGCTCGAGCTCAAACTGCTGCAGTCGCGCCTGGGCATCACCTTCGTCTTCGTCACGCACGACCAGGGCGAGGCCCTCTCGATGAGCGACCGCATCGCGATCATGCGCGAGGGACGCATCGAGCAGCTCGCCGACGCCGACACGGTCTACTCGCGCCCGGCCACCGCCTACGTCGCGGCGTTCGTCGGGCAGCAGAACTTCTTCCGCGGCACGGTGACCGACGGCGGCGCCGGCATCGACAGCCCGCACGTGCGCGTCCGCGCGGCGGCGAGCGTCCTCCCCTCCGGCACCGGCAGCGCCGCGGTCCGCCCCGAGAACGTCACGATCGAGGGCGAGACGGATGCCGACGCGCAGCCGAACGAGGTGCGCGGAGAGCTCCTCGGCGTCTCGCACCTCGGCGAGACGATGCAGTACCTCGTGCGCCTGGGCGACGATCAGAGCCTCATCGTCCGGCGTCCGACGCCGCAGGCGCCGCGTCTGGCCCTCGGCGACGCGGTGGTCTGCCGCTGGCGCCCGCAGGACGTGCTGCTGTTCCCCTCGGACGACGCGGCCGCCGCAGCCGGGTACGTCGCCCCTCCCACCGAATGATCCCCGCACCGCACACTCACCGACCCGGAGGCACCCGATGACCGAGCCGAACCCGATCCGCGTCCTCGCCCACGCCGATGCCGTCCCCTTCATCCGTCGCGAGATCTCGCGGCGCCAGGTCCTCAGCCTGGCCGCGCTCGGCGGCACGGCCGCTCTGATGGCCGCCTGCGCGCCGGGCGGCGGGTCGAGCACCGGCCCGCAGGCGCAGGCCAGCGGCGGGGCGCTCGAGGACGCACTCTCCGTCTATACGTGGGGCGACTACGACTCCCCCGACGTCGTCGCGGGATTCACGAAGGCGCTCGGCCCCAAGGTCTCGCTCGACTCGTACAGCTCCAACGAGGAGCTCATCGCGAAGCTCGTCGCCGCGAAGGGCACGAGCGGATACGACATCGTGGTCCCCACGGGCGTCTTCATCCCGCAGATGATCGAGAACGGTCTCCTGGCCAAGCTCAACAAGGACCTCCTGCCGAACCTCTCGAACCTCGACCCGTCCTCGCTCGCACGCGCCTGGGACCCCGAGAACGAGTACTCCGTCTGCAAGGCGTGGGGCACGACCGGCTTCGTCTACGACAAGACCGTCATCACCCGCGAGCTGACGTCCTGGTCGGACTTCTTCGACGCCGCCCAGAACGAGGCGAGCGGCCGCACGAGCATGTCGGACGACCCAGCCGGCATCATCGGCGCCTACTTCTGGGCCAACGACCTGGACTGGAACACCGAGGATGCCGACGAGCTCGAGGCCTGCCGCGCGTTCCTCGTGAACGAGATCGCGCCGCACATCTCGGCGTTCGACTCCTACCCCGGCACGAACGCCATCCCGCAGGGCACGCAGGTCCTCATGCAGGCGTGGAACGGCGACGCCCGCCTGGGGTTGCTCGAATCGAGCGACCCCGACCGCTGGCAGTGGGTCCTCCCCGGCCCCGTCACCGAGCTCTGGATGGACAACTGGGCGATCGCGGCGGGCGCACCGCATCCCGAAGCGGCGCACGCCTTCATCAACTACTCGCTCACACCCGAGTCCCTCATGCTGTCCCTCGACTACATCGGTTACAACGTCGGCGGCAAGGACATGCAGAAGACGGCGGAGGACGCCGGGATGGAGCTGACCGATCTCATCTTCTTCACCGAGGCGCAGCTCGCGACCATGCACGAGCAGCAGCTCAATGACTCGCAGACGACGCGCGTCGCGATCTGGAACGAGATGAAGGCCGCTGCGGGTGCGTAGACGGTCGCTCGGCGGCCTGCTCGCCCTGCCCGCCTGGGCATGGCTGGTCGCGTTCTTCGTCGCCCCGGTCCTCCTGGTCGTGTGGTTCAGCTTCGGCTACAAGCCCGGGATCTTCGGGACGCACGCCAACGACGTGCTCTCGTTCGACCGCTACGTCGAGGCGCTGTCGCCGACCTTCTTCACGACGTTCCAGAACACCCTCTGGGTGGGGGTGCTCGGCACCGCCCTCTGCTTCGCGATCGGCGCACCGGTCGCCTACTGGATGGCGTTCAAGGTGCGCCCGCAGCGCCGCGGCATCCTGCTGGCGCTCATCCTCATCCCGTTCTGGACGAACTTCCTCGTGCGCACGATCGGCTGGCAGGTCATCATCGCGCCGGAGGGATGGCTGTCGTCGAGCCTGCAGCAACTGGGGCTGCTCGACGGTCCGCTCGATCTGCTCTACACCCGGGGCGCGGTCCTGCTGGGCGTGGTCTACAACTACCTGCCGCTGATGATCCTGCCGCTGTTCGTCGCGTTCGACCGGGTCGGTCCGCTCGTGCGCGAGGCGTCGAAGGACCTCGGTGCCGGCAAGTTCGCGACGTTCGCCCGCGTGACGCTGCCGCTCTCGCGTCCCGGCATCGTCGCGGGCGTGCTGCTCGTCTACATCCCGCTCATGGGCGACTACATCACGGCGACCGTCCTCGGGGGCGCGCAGGGCAACATGGTCGGTCAGCTCGTCGCGAGCCAGTTCCAGACCGCGCAGAACTGGGCGCTGGGCTCGGCGATGGCCGTCGTCCTGATGCTCGTCATCGCACTGAGCATCGGCATCGCGGCGGCCCTCGTGTGGCTCGTCCTGCTGCCGGCGCGACTGCGGAACCGTCTGGAGATCTCGGCATGAGCGTCACCACCAAGACCGAGGCGATCCTGCGTCGCAGCGACGGAACGCTGCCCGGCAGCGACCGCCGGGCCCACCGCTCGTGGAGCGACATCGCCCTGAACGTCTGGGGCGTGCTGGTCCTCCTCTTCCTGTTCGCGCCGATCATCGTGATCGTCGTCTACTCGTTCAACACGGGCCGGCTGCTCGTGTCGTGGGACGGCTTCGGACTCGACGCGTTCGCGACGATCCTCGAGAAGCCCGCGGCGCAGAACGCGGTCCGGGTGTCGATCGTGACCGCCGCGTTCTCGGCGGCGATCGCGACCGTCCTCGGCACGCTGGCGGGCATCGCGATGGCCCGCCACCCCGGCAGGTGGGTGTGGTGGTTCCTGGGCCTGCTGCTGTTCGTCTCGGTCACGCCCGAGATCGTCGACGCGGTCGCGCTGCTCCCCTGGTTCGTCATGCTGGGCCAGGATGCCGGGATGGCGGTGTTCAACGACGGCATCGTCCGCCTGTCGATCGGTGCCTCGCTCTTCTCGACCGCCGTCGTCTCCTACCTCGTCCGCGCCCGCCTCGTCGGGCAGGACGCCAACCTCGAGGAGGCCTCGAGCGACCTGTACGCGTCGGCGTTCACGACGTTCCGTCGGGTGACCCTGCCGCTGGCGGCCCCCGCGGTCTTCGCCGGCTTCCTCCTCTCGTTCACGCTCGGTCTCGACAACACCGTCATCGCCGCCTTCGTGCAGGTGTCGGGCTCGACGCCGTGGCCCGTCTACGTCCTCAGCGCCGTGCGGTCGGGGCTGCGTCCCGAGATCGCGGCGGTGTCGACGGTGATGCTGCTGCTGACCCTCGTGGCCCTCGCGGTCGTCGCGATCGTCCTGCGTCGGGCCGGCGACTCCGCCACCGACATCGCCCGCACCATGGGAGGAGGATGAGCCGTGGCATCCGCTGATCTCGTCTTCACCGGCGGACCGGTCTTCACCGCCGACACCGTCCGCTCGCGCGCCTCGGCCGTCGCCGTCGCGGGAGGGCGCATCGTGGCTGTCGGGCACGACGTGTCGGAGCTGATCGGACCGGGCACCGAGGTCGTCGACCTCGCCGGACGGCTGCTCGTGCCCGGCTTCCAGGACGCGCACGTCCACCCCGTCTCCGGCGGACTCGAGCTGCTCCGCTGCGACCTCGGCGAGGGCACCACCGAGGCGGACTACCTCGCCACGATCGCGGCGTATGCGGCATCCCACCCGGACGAGGAGTGGATCCTCGGCGGCGGCTGGGCGATGTCGGCGTTCCCCGGCGGGACCCCCACCGCCACGGTGCTCGACCGCGTCCTGCCGGACCGGCCCGCCTTCCTCCCCAACCGCGACGGGCACGGGGCATGGGTGAACTCCGCTGCGCTGCGCCTCGCCGACATCGACCGCGACACCCCCGACCCGGACGACGGACGGATCGAACGGGATGCCGACGGCCACCCGACGGGCACGCTCCACGAGGGCGCGATGTCGCTCGTGAACCGGCTGATCGACGACCCCTCCCCCGCCTTCCTGCGCGAGGCCCTCCTCGCCGGCCAGCGGTACCTGCACTCGTTCGGGATCACCGCGTGGCAGGACGCGATCGTGGGAACCTACAGCGACCTCGTCGACCAGGGCGAGACCTACCGCGAGGCGGCCCGGAACGGCTCGCTCACCGGAAAGGTCGTGGGCGCGCTCTGGTGGGACCGCACGGCGGGGCTGGAGCAGATCCCGTCGCTCGTCGAGCGTCGCGAGCGCTTCAGCCACGGCCGTTTCCAGGCCACGAGCATCAAGATCATGCAGGACGGCGTCGCGGAGAACTTCACCGCCTCGATGCTCGCGCCTTACCACGACGGTCACGGCCACCCCACCGACAATTCGGGCATCTCGTTCGTCGACCCCGAGATCCTGAACGAGGCCGTCCCGCAGCTGGACGCCCTCGGCTTCCAGGTGCACTTCCACGCGATCGGTGACCGCGCCGTGCGGCAGTGCCTCGACGCGGTCGAGCACGCGATCGCCCGAAACGGACGCACCGACGGCCGGCACCACATCGCGCACCTGCAGGTTGTGCACCCCGACGACATCGCACGGTTCCGGGAGCTCGGCGTCGCCGCCAACATGCAGTCCCTCTGGGCGACGTACGAGCCCCAGATGATCGACCTGACGCTGCCCTTCCTCGGCGAGCCGCGCATCGCCTGGCAGTACCCCTTCGGCGACCTCCTCCGCGCCGGGGCCGTGCTCGCGGCGGGCAGTGACTGGTCAGTCTCGACGCCCGACCCGCTCGCGGCGATCCACACCGCCGTCAACCGCAAGGCCGCACCGGGACACGAGGAGGGCGACTACGAGGCGTTCCTGCCCGAGCAGGCCATCGACCTCGCGACGTCGCTCGCCGCCTACACGGCCGGCTCCGCGTGGGTGAACCACCTCGACGAGACGACGGGCACGATCGAGGTCGGCAAGGCCGCCGACCTCGCCGTCCTCGACCGCGATCCGTTCGCCGGTCCCGCCGACCGGATCGGGGCGACGCGCGTGCTGCAGACCTTCGTCGACGGCACCCGCGTCTACGCGTCGGAGGACGCGTGAGCGCCCACACCACGGTCTTCGAGCGGCGGCCACCGGCCGCGTCCGTCATCGACCGCAGTCTCGACGACAGTCGGCACGCCGTGTTCTGGACCGAGGACGTGCCCCGCACCCTGCGCCCGGACCGTCCGCCGCTGCGCGGCACCCATCGCGCCGACCTCGTGGTCGTCGGCGCGGGGTACACCGGGCTGTGGACGGCGCTCCTCGCCGTCACCCGCGACCCGGGGCTCCGCGTCGTGGTCCTCGAGGCGAACCGGGTCGGCTGGGCGGCGTCGGGACGCAACGGCGGGTTCTGCGAGGCGAGTCTGACGCACGGGCCCGAGAACGGACAGGCGCGCTGGCCCGACGAGATGCCGACGCTCGACCGTCTCGGCCGCGAGAACCTCGACGCGATCGCGGCTGCGGAGGGCGACTACGGCATCGACATCCAGTTCGAGCGGACAGGTCAGCTCGCCCCCGCCGTCGAGGAGCACCAGCTCGCGTGGCTCGAGGACTGGGCGCGCGAGGACCCGGACGTCATCCTGCTCGACGAGGCGGCGACGAGACGCGAGGTCGACTCGCCCACTTACCTCGGCGCCGTGTGGGAGAAGGACACGACGGCGCTCGTCCACCCCGGCCTGATGGCGGCGGAGCTCGCCCGCGCCTGCGAGGAGCGCGGCGTCGTCATCGCCGAACGCACCCGCGTCCGCGCGATCGAGACACCGTCCGCCGGCGGGGTGTCGGTCGTCACCGAGGACGGACGGGTGGATGCCGCGCACGCCGCGCTCGCGACGAACGTGTTCCCCTCGCTGCTGCGCCGCAACCGGCTCATGACTGTGCCGGTCTACGACTACGTCCTCATGACCGAGCCGCTCAGCGAGGCGCAGTGGGAGGCGATCGGCTGGCGCAACCGCCAGGGCATCGGCGACATGGCCAACCAGTTCCACTACTACCGCCCGACCCGGGACGGCCGCATCCTCTTCGGCGGCTACGACGCCGTCTACCATTACGGGCGCCGCGTCGACCCGCGCTACGAGGACCGACCCGAGTCCTGGCGCCGGCTCGCCAGCCACTTCTTCACGACGTTCCCGCAGCTCGAGGGGCTGCGGTTCTCGCACCGTTGGGCGGGGGCGATCGACACCTCGACCCAGTTCACGGCGTTCTTCGGCACCGCCCGGCGCGGGCGCGTCGCCTACGCCGCCGGGTTCACGGGCCTCGGGGTCGGATCGACGCGCTTCGCGGCCGACGTCATGCTCGACCTGCTCGGCGGTCTCGAGACCGAGCGGACCGCGCTCAAGATGGTGCGAAAGCGCCCGCTGCCCTTCCCGCCCGAACCGGCGGCCGCGATCGGGATCGAGGCGACGCGGTGGTCGCTGGATCGGGCCGATCATCGCCGCGGCCGGCGCAACGCGCTCCTGCGGACTCTGGACGCCCTCGGTCTCGGGTTCGACTCGTGAGTGCCCTCGAGCCGCAGACGGTACAGGATGCCGCGGCCCTCGACATCCCCCTCTCCCCCCTCCCCGCCGAGCAGGTCGTCGCCGGCGCGCCCGAGACCGGGTGGGTCGAGCTGACGGAGTCGGTCGGGGTGTGGGAGCACACCCCCGGCACCTCGACCGACGTCGAGGTCGACGAGGTGTTCATCGTGCTCTCCGGCCGGGCCACTGTGCGGTGGGCCGGCGGCGAGCTCGTCCTCTTCCCCGGCGCGGTCGGCCGCCTCTCGGCCGGGACGGCGACGGAGTGGACGGTCACCGAGACCCTGCGTAAGGTCTACGTGACGGACGGCGCCTGACGTGGACTCAGCCGACCGTCGCGCGACGCACGAGCAGCGCGAGGTGCAGCGCGGTCTGCACCTCGCCGTCGTCGAGGTCGGCGCGCAGCAGTTCCTGGATGAGCGCGATCCGCTGGTAGAACACAGAGCGCGACAGGTGCGACGCGGATGCCGCGGCGGTGCGGTTGCCGGGATGGGCGAGCATCGCCTCGAGTACGTCCAGCAGGTCGCCCGACCGGGCGAGGTCGTAGTCGATGAGCGGTGCGAGCATCCGCTCGCCGTGCTCGATGACGCGGTGGTCGTCCCGCAGAGCGGTGATGAGCCGCGCGAGGGGGCGGTCCTCCGCGCGCCGCACGTGCGGGCCGCCGGAGTGCGGCGCCGGTGCACCGCGGGCGAGGTCGATCGCCTCCTGCAACGACGCGAGGCCGGCGTCCAGTCCCGTCGCGGGCGAGCCGATGGACAGGACCGTGCGATCGGGATCGCCCCCGAGGGCGACCGCGAATGCGCGGGCGGTGTCGTCGTCGAACGGGTCGCGCGCCGGCAGCGACAGGAGCATCGCGACGCCGCTGCCGGCGGGAGAGCCGGCGAGCGCGCGACCGCCCAGACGGCGCGCCGCGTCGTCGGCGACCTG